>JBMOHI010000065.1:0-8894 GCA_049317925.1 Terrimicrobiaceae bacterium | reverse complement strand
TCACGCGGATCACAAAATCCGGCACCCCCTCGGACGGTGTCGTGGTGGATACCGAAGGCCACGCCCACGAGATTTACGCCGCAGAGAAGACGCGCGCCATCTATCTGGTCCGCCCCGACGGAATCATTGCCTTCCGCGACGGAGACGCCGACCCGACCGCGTTGGCTGGGTATCTCGCCAGATGGTATATCGCTTAAGGACTTCAAGAAAACTGTAGCCGCGAAAGAGCTCAAAAGGGGACTCCGTTGATAATCAGGACTCTCTTCGCGCCGCCATTCTTTACTTTTTAGCCTTTACCTTTATAGTCAAACTATGACGACCACCATTAGTTCCAAGGGACAGATTACTGTTCCCATTCAGGTGCGTGATGCCCTGGGGCTGGCCCCGGGAACAAAAATCGAACTCGAACTCGGACCGGATGGCACCTTTGTGGCCCGCAAAGCCGGCGGGCCCAGTTTCTTCGCGAAGTTCCAGGGAATCGGGAAGGACGGCAAGGTTCCCTATCGGAACAGCCGCGAGGCCATGGAGGTTTTGCGGGGGCCGGTGAAGCGAGGGGACTTGGATTGACCCGTGACCACGGCGATCGACTCCAATATTTTGATTGATCTCATCGGCTCACAATCGACCTTCACAGCCGGTGCCATCGAAGCCCTCGACGCGGCCCGAATGGACGGGGCTTTGCTCATTTGCCCAGTCGTGGCCGCCGAAATCAGCGGACATTTTGCCACAGCGGGCGATCTTGGCGACGCTCTTCGGGAGATGCAAATCGTGATCGGAGATTTTACGCTCGAAGACGTCCATGAGGCCGGAACGGCTTTCGTCCGCTATCGCAAGAAGAGCAGTCAGCCAAAGGATCGGATGCTCGCCGATTTTCTGGTGGGTGCCCATGCCCTTCGCCATGCCTCTGCCCTGCTGACACGGGACAGGGGATATTATCGGACGTTTTTTCCCAAGCTGAAGCTCGTCGCTCCTCGCGATCCCTGAACGCGGGATCCGCCACTTCCCAAAACGCCCGGGCGGAAAGCAACGCCTCAGTCGAAATGATTTCCATTTCGTGGAGTAGGGGACCCAATTATCCCTTCTCATTTTTGGCCTTCAGCTCGACCTGCATTTTCCTATTCGGCCCGCGTCTGAGGTGCGGCGCACCATCCCGTGGGGTGGACTAAACTTCGCCGGATGGCCGTTCGTTGACCGGGGCGAGGCAGCGGCGAAGCCGACTCCCGGCCGCATCGAGAACGAGGACGGCCCCGAGGATAATGAGAAGCACGGTGGCGAATTTGTCCCACTGGTAGAATTCCTGATAGGTGTGGAGCCAGACTCCGATCCCTCCTGCACCCACGTAGCCGATGATGGCGGCGGAGCGGAGGTTGTATTCGAGCATCCAGAGCAAATGGCTCCAAACGAGCGGCCGGGCGTGCGGCCAGATTCCGAACTGAAAGGCCTGGAGGCGATCCGCACCGGAAACACGCAGGGCCTCGGCAACGCCGGGGTCCGCACTCTCAAAGGAATCGCTGAAAAACTTCCCCAGATATCCGAGCGAGTAGAAAATCAACGCGATAACACCAGCGAGCGCATTCGCTCCGAAGACCGCCACCGCCAGCAAAGCCCAGATCAGGCTGGGGATGGAGCGCACCGCACTGAGGAGAAACCGTGTTGCGATGACGAGCGGGCGTGGCGCGATGTTGGCCGACGCGGCGGCCGCGATGGGGATTGCGAGAGCGGACGACGCCAGGGTCGCGAGGACCGCGATTTGAAAGGTTTCCCAAAGGGCCGGCGCAATGGCGGGAAGAATCGAAAAGTCTGGCGGCCAGAATCTCTCCAGAAATCGCCTGAGATTGGCGGCGTAGTCGAGGGATCGCCCGGAGCCCTGGAGGGCTGGTAACGAAACAACGGCTGCCGCGAGGAGGACGACGAGCGTGACCCGGGGAGCATCCCACGGGCTCGGACGGCGGACCCGCCTCAGGCCGGGCACTGACTGGTGAATATCCATCCGCGCTCTGTCTCCCGGGTGATCTCCAACGTGAAGTCGGCCATGCGCTCGACGAGCCGGGGGTCATGCAATGCACAGACGACCGTGGATCCCGAAGTGCGAGCCTCGTCTTTGAGAGAATCGAGAACGTCGGCGGCGAGCCGGGGGTCGAGTTGGGAGACGGGTTCATCGGCGAGGACGACTTCCGGCGCGGAAATCAAGGCGCGGGAAATTGCAACACGCTGGCGCTCTCCCCCCGAGAGGCAACTCACTTTCTCTCCAGCCAAACCGGAAAGGCCGAATCGCTCGAGGAGTTCCCGAGATTTCTGTCGGTCATTCTTCCCGAAGCCCCACAGGGTTTTCCAGGATGGTCGCTGGCCCAAGAGACCGCAGAGGATATTGGTTTCCACCGAGCAATTCGGATTGAGGCGCAGATGTTGAAAAACCACGCCGAGCCATTGGCGGAAGTCTGCGGGGGAATGGGCACAGTCCTGCCGGCAGCGGTAGGCAATGCGACCCGATGCGGGCGGCAGAAGACCGGCAAGGCAGGCTAGGAGACTGCTTTTGCCGATGCCGGAGGGGCCGACAATCGCGACAAAGCTCCCACGTGGAATCTCGACGCACAGGTCGCGAAGGAGTTCGCGTCCCTCGCGCACGACGGACAGTCCCTCGGTCAGGAGATGGGGGGAGGCCGGACTGGTCATGGGGGCGTGACGATCTCCAATGCCTCAATAACCGGAGCCAGGTGGGAGGCTTCGTCGGTCTCAACGAGCGGCGAGGTAAAAATGGCATCGCGGAGAGCGGGGTTGGATTGTCCGAGGTCAAGCAAGGCTGTCTTAAGGGCTTGGCGTTTTGCGGAATCAAGACGCGAAGCAACGGCAATCACGTGGGTTGGCACCGGACCCTGACGGGCAACGATTTTCAACCGGGCCCGCTGTTCCGGCGTGAGGTGTTTGTCCTTGTCGAAGACGTAGTCGCTGACGGCTGCGGCCTCGGCTTCTCCTGCGAGCACGCGCTCGACGGCACTGGCATAGCCGGTGCCGAACCACACATTTCCTTCGCCAAAAAACTCCTCCGCCTTTTTCTTAATGAGTCCTTTTTTGTGGAGATCGAGCTGCGGAATCAGATAGCCGGATGTGCTGGTCCGGCTGGCAAAGGCGACAGGCTTCCCCCGGAGATCCTCGATGCGGGTGTAGGGTTTGTCAGCCAAGGCGAGCCAGTAACTCTCGTACTCGCGTTTCCCGGCGATTTCGCCCACCAGCAGAAGACTGGCGGCACCCGCCTTGCGGGCGTGAACCAAATCGGTGGCACTCAGGTAACCGGCATCAATCGAGCCGTTCGCCATCCCCTCGATGATCACGGCCGCCGAGAGGGGAACAATCACATCGACCTTCTGACCCAGTTTTTCCGTGAGCGCAGAAGCCAGGGCCTGACGCTCCGCCAGCATCTTGTCCGGATCTTTATCCGGCTTCAGGGCGATCACGACATCCGCCGCGGCGGACAACATGGTAACGAGCAAAAGAATGGCGGGGAGTTTCATGGAGTTAGAAGGTCACGCCGGCCTGGAAGCCGAGCACGGTGGAATTTGCGATGTTGGATGTGCCGTTGGGCTGCATGATATACTGCAAATACGGTTGGACAAATGACCACTTGTTGATTTGAACACGATGTCCGAATTCTACGACGCACGAGAAGTTCGGTTGGCTGGATTCTCCAGAATTCTGGAGGTTCTCGATGTTGTCGTAGCTGTAGCTCCCATACGCAAAAGAAAACATCGTGAGGTCGGAGTCGCGGGTGGGAATGAGCCCGCGGTAGACAACACCGGTGTGGAAATAAAACGGAAGAATGTTGTTGATCTTCGGGGCATAGGTCACCAGGCCGAATACGCTCAATCCCTGTTCGGATAACTTCGCCGGCTCGGATGGAACAACAGATTTTTTCCCATCGGCACGGACAGTCGCCTTCGCGTCAGAAGGAGCGGGCTCAGGTGATGACTCGCGGTAAAGCATTTGGTCGGCCTGCCAGTAAAATCCATAGCGGTTCGCCATGGGAGTTCCTCCGAAGGAGGTATTCCGCTGGCCGTATGAATAGGCCCCAAAGGCGTACTTTCCCGGCAGCTTCGTTGCGCCGATTGTCGGGGTAACTCCCGTCTCGCCGAGGAAATAGAACCCGTTCTGCGAAGGGTCAGGGCCGTATCCCTCGAAGGCGAGACCATGGTTCGCGGTCGACGTCGCCTGGGGGTAGGCCATAAAAAATCCGGCCCGCGCATAGTACCAGTCGACCGGCTTCACGGTCACCACGCCGCCCCAACTGGAGAAGCTCGACGAGAACGGGATGTTTCCCCCGAGGCCTTTTGAGCTCTTCACCGCGTTGTTGATGTAGAGTTTCGAGAGGGGTTGATCGATGAAGAACCTCTGCGGCTGAAGCCAACCGCCGGTAACGCTGACAAACTTCTTGATGCCGAACAGCTCGGGAGTCGTGTAGGCCACGCCGACGTTGAGCAGGCGCCATTGTTTCCCGGATTGGTAATCCGAAGGTTGAAACGTCCCGAAGGCACCAGCCCTCGTGTTCGGGTTCAATCCATCCCGCCAGCGCACTTCGGAGAAGGCTTTCAAGCCCTCCAACGCCTCGATCTTCGTGAACTTCGCAAAATCCACTTCAGCCCCGAACTTCAGCTCCTCATCAAAAAATCCCGATCGCATTCCCGGACGCCCGCCACCGGCAAATCCGTAAAATGTCCCTTTCCACTCTCCGCTGAGCTTCAGCCCATGCTCTTCCAATGTCGGCCGCAATCCGAGCCATTCACCACTCGCGCCGCGCCCGTTCCACCATTCCTGGGCCCACTGGGCATTTCCCATTCCCGGAGAAAGGAGGATGAAACACGTCGCGAACCCCAGGAAATCGCGCTTCGAAGGAAAGAGAGTCTTAAACATTTCGCTAATGAGAATGCATCTCAGTATCATACGCGCAAGAAAAAATTCAGCGATGCGCTGGTTGGGAGGTTGATGGAGAGAAGGGTCGGTCCGTGCATTTGTGCAAAGCCTAGACCTTCCCTCCCTGAATCTCCGCCACCTTCCCCGGCAATACGAAGCCGCTGGGTGTTCACCAAATGCGGCGGACACCGCAGGCGTCGAAGACTGAGCCATTTCCTACCACGGCCAGATCTTCGCTCAAGGCCTGCGCGACGATCATCCGGTCGAAGGGGTCTCGGTGATGGAGAGGCAGAACAATTAAACGGTGCAGATGCGAAGGCGTTAAAAATGGGGTTATTCCCATAGAATCTAGCAGCCGCGACTCCTCAGTCGAAAAGGTTTACATCTCATGGAATATGGGATCCACCTCGGGCATTCCGACCCGGTATGAATTGTAAATCATAGGTTTGACCCCATCCGCGCTTCTGGAATTACAGTCGGATAGAGTCATCGAATTAGGCCAAAATGGCGCTGTTCCGGGAGGTGTCAAGAAAACGGGCACTTGGCCGTTGGGCCGACCTCATTGGGTGGAGACTGGTAAAAAAAGTTCGGTTTGAGGAAACGGTTGCCGTCGAAGGTGGCCCGGAAAGTCGGGACCGTCGAGGGGGACAGCGGTGGCACCATGTATTGACGGTCGGCCTGCACCTCGCGTTGGCAGGCGTGTTCCTCCGCAACGAACTCCATCAGGGAGTTCGATAATGTGTGATGGTCGACCATTCGCACTCCTCTGGCGGCGAAGGAAGCCAGCACGGCAACATTCATTTCCACGATGGCACGGTCGCGCCAGAGCGAACGCTCCGACTGCGTGTTTAGACCAAGAATTGCCGCAATGTCGGGCAGCAAATTGTAGCGATCTGGGTCGCAGAAATTCCGGGCGGCGACCTCGGTGCCCATGTAGAAGCCGTTAAATGGAGCCGCCGTATAGGCAATGCCCCCCAGATCAAACACCATGTCCGAGACAGCGGGCAGACCGTACCACTTCAGCCCGAGCCCGTCCCAGTGCGGGTACTCGGGATGGAAGATGGGCACTTCCAGAATGAGATCCTGGGGAATCTCGAAAAACTTCGGATTGCGGCCCGGCCGTTGAATCATGATCGGCAAATAGTCGAAGCGCGAGCGAAGGGACGGTGGACTCCAACCGAGCTCCAGCGCCTGCTGTGTCAGCATCCTGTTCATGGGATCGCCGAGGAGGGAACCATCGCGATTCAGATAGCCGGCGTAGCGGAAAAACTGGGAGTTCCAGATGCGGCGACCATCAGGACGAAAGACGGTGATAGTGGCACGCAGATCGCCTCCGTTGGTTGACGCGCGAATATGGTCGAGGATCGCGGCAAACATGTCCTCCTCGGAGTCGAGGTGGCGCATATCGCGAACCTCCAGATTCATCCAGAACCGGCGACCGAGGCAGCGATTGCTGTTTCTCCAGGCGAGGCGGGCACCGTGAACAAGCTCGTCGTAGGTTTGGGTGTAGGTGCCCGTGCGGCTGATTTCCTCGCGGACTTCAGCGAGGCGGGATGTCAGGGCAGTGCCCAATCCCATTTCGCTGTAGCACTGCCTGAGAAAAAGTTCGGCCTCATCGCTGATAGGGCGTTCGGTCTGGTAGAACGGTGTCTCCTGCTCGGCGACCGGGATAGGTCCGGCGGACTCTCCGGCGATCGGCCCCCGGGCCTTGCCCCTAGCATCGAGTCGCGAGAGAAAGGCCTCTTCGTGGATTTGGGTGCCTTCCCACCCCCCCGACAAAAGCGTGCTGCGGACAGCCCTCATAAATCCGGGAGGTCCGCAAAGGGAGATGTCGGCGGTGCCTGGCTCACCTGCCCAGGAAAGAATCTCCGTAGGCGTAAGGTGCCCCTCGGTCTGTGTCCGCCGGAAGGCAAGGCTCAATTCCGGGCGACCCAGGGCGGTTGCCTCGAGTTCTTCCCGAAATACCATTTCCGCAGCAGACGGTGCCGACCAATGCAAGGCAAGGGGAGTTCCTGGCAGGTTGGGGTCACGCAGCAACGCAATGGCTGGTGTGACGCCAATTCCTGCCGCAAAGAAGACGGTTTTTAGGTGGGTCCGATCCTGCAGAAAATCCCCGCGCGGTTCTGAGATTTTGAGCAGCGAATGCTCTTGGGCCACATCGGCAAGCCACCGCGAAAAAACACCCATCTCCTCACGTTTGATACAAATCTCAAGGTCCTGCACCGCAGTGCCAACGGAAGTTAACGTATAGGCCCTCGTCACCCATCGGTCCGTCAGATGACCCTGAACTAGGATATGCTGTCCGGGCACCACTGGGACTGATCGGCCGTCGATGATTTGGAACCTTAGCTGCCAGATGCCGCATCCCAAAAACGTCTTGGCGACGAGCCGGGCGGGATGGAGGGACTCTGATCCCAGAAACTCTTCAACGACGGGCTGGCAACTCCCGCAGACAGAGGTGGCTCCGGTCTTTTCCGCAATTTCGGCGATGGTGGTTGCCCCCCGCCGCATGGCCTCCTCAATCATCCCGCAGGTCGCTCGCGTGCAGCGACACACAACGTCACCCGGTGCCTGAGCGGTCGCGGTTTCCAGCGAAAATTCTCCGGTCTCCCGGAAAACGTCCAACTGCCAGTCGGAGACGGGGTTGCCCGTGAGAAAAAAATCCTCCGCCTCCGGTAATCCACCCCACAAGCCGCGGACTCGCATGGCCACAAGTCGCTGACGATCCAGCCCGAGCGCGCGTTCCCTGTTATTCCGACAATATTCCACCCACTCCGATTCGACCTCGTTCTCCCACCACATTTCGACGAACCCTTGATCCATGCGGCGGCAGAGTACCGCCGAGCGACCGTCGATACTCCGGAATTCGGTGCGGAGCCCGTCATCGCCGTCCACTTTGGCCCGATGCCCGACGAGAACGCCGTGCGTTGGCAGAATCTGGACCGCGACCCATTCGAGCACACGGGTCTTCGCCCATTTTGCAACGGTGGTCGTTCCGCGCAGGGATTTTCCGGCTTCCGGTCTGGCCGGTTGCCGGACAAAGTTCTCAAATCTTTCCATTTCCCCGCCTTGGCGAAGGACTTCACCGAGGGCGGCCGTACCCTGCAAGACATCGGCCTGAAAGCGGACCTCCACCTCCGCAAGAGCTTGAGGAAGGATCTTCTCCAGTCCGGAACCCCAGCAAACCGCCCCGATCTTGCGGCCATGATTGGCCTTTTTAAATATCCGCTCGGCCTCGGTAGCCGTCGCGTGAATAGCAACCAGCGCCGCGACAAACTCCTCGCGACTGATTTCCCCATCGCCATCGCGGTCCACTTCCGCAAACTTACGGGCGGCAAAACCGCAAGGGTCAATCGCCTCACGAAGGGCTGATGCAAAAATCCCGGAGACCTCATCGGCGCACAGCACCTCGCTGCCGAGCAAACTTCTCTCGCCCGTCCATGGCGAATCGCACCACTCGGCGCAGACCATCGCAAGGTCGGAATCGGCCAGCCAGGCTGCTTCCGCATGGATCGTGGTCCAGCGGCGGCGGTATTTTAGCGAATCTTTCTGTCGGGAAATCTCGGAAAGAAGCGGCGTATGGCGCAGCACGGCACCTTGCACGGCAAGGCCCGAAAGAGCGGGTAGAACGATGAGCCCGCCAGCATCGGCCACCTCCCGCGCAATGGCAAGGCTCGGGGAAAAAGCCACCGCACGACTTGCCCCGTCCAGTTCCCGCAGGTTGGCGACCTGCGTTCCAAAGCGCTCCGCCAACATGCATGCCGCCACGTTGTCTGGCGCTGCAAAGATCTTGGGAACCATGCCTCGAACAAAGCAGGTCCCGAGCCCCCGTTGGTCAAGTCTCAAATCTGACAGGGGCCGTCAGAAACAGCGGACGGGGTCAGCAACTGTCTTAACTCGCAAGGGAAAAGTTGGGATTTTTTAAGAGGCGGTTGGTGAGGAGGATGAGTTTGCGCATGAGGACGGTGAGGGCGAGTTTTTTGGGTTTTCCG
>JBMOHI010000064.1:0-9065 GCA_049317925.1 Terrimicrobiaceae bacterium | reverse complement strand
ACCAGGCTCGGCACGCCCATGACGATGCCGATGCGTTCCTTGGTCCGCCACGCCAGATAGGCGGCCAGGCGGTAGTATTCGAAATAATCGGAAATCATCACGGTCACGCCATAGGCGGCGAGGAGCTCGGCCCGGGCGAGAAAATCCCGCAAGTCCACGTCCTTCCCGCCCGCCAGGAGATTGCGCATGGTGATTTCCATGATGGGCAGGATGGGTTTGTCCGCGACCGCCGGGTCGGCTTTGAACTTGGCCAGGGCGCATTCCACCATGTCCACGTTCACTTTGGTCGGGGGCCGGAAGCTGCCGCGTTCGACCAGGACGGCCTTCTTGTAAAGAACCTCCGTCGGCTGGAGCACCTCGCGATCCGCGCCGAACATGGCCGCGCCGCTCAGACCGAGCTGCACGAGTTTGAGCGCCATCACGCGGTTGTCCACGTTGCGGAATTCGATGCCGCTGAACTCAATCATGTCGATCTCGATGCGGCCGGTGGTGAGCATGTCCAGCAGCGACTCGATCAGCTTCTCCGGGATGTGGTGGTGAAAAAACGCGGCGTAACAGAGGTTCACCCCCACGATGCCGAGCGCCTCCTGCTGCAAAGACGCCTCGGCGTCGAGCATGCGCACGTGCATGAGGATCTGGCTCGGCTCGTCGCGTGGACGGCTCTGGAATTTGATGCCCATCCAGCCATGACATTCATTACCGCCCTTGAAACTGCGGGCAACCACGGTGTCCGCAAAAGCAAAGAACGCCGTGGTGTCGCCCCGCGCGGTGCCGAGACGATCGATGTCCAACTCCAACTCACGGTTGAGCATGGCCTGCAAGCGCCCCTTTGAGACATAGCGCTCGCTATGCCCGTAAATCGCATCGCTCACCTTCATGTCGTAGGCGGAGATGCTCTTGGCGATAGTGCCGGCCGCCCCGCCCACGCGAAAAAACCAACGCACCACCTCCTGACCGGCCCCGATTTCGGCAAAGGTGCCATACCAGCGGGGGTCGAGGTTGACTTTCAGGGCTTTGTTATGGGTATCGACGGGTTCAGCGCTCACCCGTTCGGGAGAGCAGGAATCATGCGAGATTGCCGAAAGACGGGCTCTTTCCGCGGGAAAAGCGATGGCCAATCGCACACAGGCGGGATATATCGCCAGCATGCTCACGCTTTATCTCCTCCGCCACGGGCAGACCTCCTTCAGCCGGGCCAACGCCTTTTGCGGCGCGGCCCTTAATCCCGACCTCACCGAGGACGGACACATCATGGCCGAATGCTTTGCCAAGGCCTACGCCGCCACGCCCTGGCAGGCGATTTTTACCAGTCCGCTCAAACGCACGCTCGAAACCGCGCATCCGCTCTGCAATCTGACCGGACAGTCCCCCCAGGTGCGGGACGGACTCAAAGAAATCGGTTACGGCAAATGGGAGGGCAAAACCGTCGAGGAAGTCTCGCAGGAATACCACGACGACTACTTGGCCTGGACCGCTGACCCGGCCTGGTATCCGCCGACGGATGGCGAGGCGGCGGTGTCCATCGCCCACCGCTCCCTTCAGGTCGTTGAAGAAATTCAGAAGGTTTATGAAGAAGGCAATGTCCTCATCATCTCGCACAAAGCCACCATCAGAATCTTGATGTGCTCTCTGCTCGGAATCGACGTGGGACGCTTCCGCTACCGGCTAGCCTGTCCCGTCGCGTCCGTATCCGTCATCGAATTCGGCAAACACGGTCCCCTCCTCAAATCCATGGCGGACCGCAGTCATCTCGATGACCGCCTGCGAAATCAGCCAGGAACCTAAACCAAAAAACCAATGAACATCCTCTACAAAACCCAGGCCACTGCCATCGGCGGACGCGAAGGCAGCGCGAAGTCCGCCGACGGCGTCCTCAATGTCAATCTCTCGACTCCCAAGGAATTGGGCGGTCCCGGCGGTCCCGGCACGAATCCCGAGCAACTTTTTGCCGCTGGCTACTCCGCCTGTTTTCTCGGCGCGTTAAAATTTGTCGCCGGCAAGGCCAAGGTCCACCTTTCTGCGGAAACCACAGTGAGCGCCCAAGTCGGCATCGGCCCGCGCGATGATGAAAAGGGATTCGGCATCGAAGTGGATTTGACCATCACGATTCCCGGCCTGGATCGCACCCAGGCCGAGGATCTCGTCGCCCAGGCCCACATCGTCTGCCCCTATTCGCACGCCACCAGGGGCAACATCCCGGTCACGCTGACCGTGGCGTGAGGTTGTATTCTTCGCCACGCCACGAGGCGAAGCTGCAATTCGGAGCCGCTGTCCAATCCTCCGCATCCGTCTGGCATGGAAATCGCGTTTGACCCGAAAGCCGAGCAACTCCGCATGGCGGAGCAAAAACGCCACGGCGGAGAACGGGGTCTCTGGCGCAAATGGGGGCCCTATCTCAGCGAACGCCAGTGGGGCACGGTGCGCGAGGATTACAGCGCGGACGGCGACGCGTGGAACTTCATCCCGCACGATCAGGCCCGCAGCCGCGCCTACCGCTGGGGCGAGGACGGCATCGCAGGGTTCAGCGATTCGCATCAGCGTCTTTGTCTGTCGCTCGCGCTCTGGAACGGACGCGACCCGATCCTCAAAGAACGCCTCTTCGGCCTGACCAACGCCGAGGGCAATCACGGCGAGGACGTGAAGGAACTCTACTACTATCTCGACGCCACGCCGTCGCATTCCTACCTCAAGATGCTCTACAAATATCCGCAGCGGGAATTCCCCTATGCGGATTTGGTTCACACCAATGCCACGCGCAGAAAACACGAGCCGGAATATGAACTGCTCGATACGGGCCTCTTCGAGGACGACCGCTATTTTGACGTCTTCGTGGAATACGCCAAGATCAGCACGAAGGCCGTGTGCATGCTCATGACCGTGCACAATCGCGGCCCGGAGAGCGCCACGATTCACCTGCTGCCCCAACTTTGGTTCCGCAACACGTGGTCATGGAAAAATAACGCGACGAAACCGCGGATCGCCGCCCTTGATGCCAAAACCATCCGGGCCACACATGAGAAACTCGGCGGGTATCACTTCCATGCCAGCGATGCCGATGCCTGGCTCTTCACCGAGAACGAAACCAACCCGCGCCTTCACGGCCAGGACCTGCCGGGATTCTTCAAAGATGCCTTCCATGAAGCCCTCGTTCAGGTAAACCAAGGGGCCTGCAATCCCGCACAAGCCGGCACGAAGGCGGCCGCGCATTTCGTGCGCACCATTCCGGCCGGCGGATCGGTCCAAGCGCGCGTATCGCTAAGCCCGCAGGATGATCCCCTCCCCGACTTCGACGAAATTCTAGAAACCCGACGCGCCGAGGCCGACGCCTTCTACGAGACCCTACAAAGAGACCTCACCGATGCCGACGCGCGACTCGTGCAGCGTCAGGCCCTCGCCGGCATGATCTGGAGCAAACAATACTACGGCTACGACATCCAGGACTGGCTGACGGGCGATCCCGCGCAGCCCGAGCCGCCCGACGCACGCTGGCGCGGACGCAACGCCGACTGGCGCCACCTCAATAACGCCGACATCACCTCCATGCCCGACACATGGGAGTATCCGTGGTATGCCGCGTGGGACCTCGCCTTTCACACGGTCGCCCTTGCGCTGGTGGACGTCGAGTTCGCCAAGTCCCAACTCCTCCTCATCACGCGCGAATGGTACATGCATCCGAACGGCCAGTTGCCGGCCTACGAGTGGGCCTTTGGCGATGTGAATCCGCCGGTGCATGCGTGGGCCACCTGGCGCGTTTTCCAGATGGACCGCGAGCAAACCGGCGGCCCCGGCGATCTTCCGTTTCTTGAACGCGTCTTCCACAAGCTCATGCTCAACTTCACCTGGTGGGTGAACCGCAAGGACGCCGAAGGCCGCAATATCTTTCAGGGTGGCTTCCTCGGCCTCGATAACATCGGCGTCTTCGACCGCAGCAAACCCCTGCCCACCGGCGGCTACATCAACCAGGCTGACGGCACGAGCTGGATGGCCATGTATTCGCTCAACCTCATGCGCATCGCCCTGGAACTCGCGCTGCACAATCCCGTCTATGAGGACATCGCCACGAAGTTCTTCGAGCATTTCCTGCAGATCGCCGAGGCCATGAACAATATCGGCGAATGCGGCATCGGTCTTTGGCACGAAGAGGACGAATTTTATTACGACGTCCTCAATCTCCCCGATGGCCGCATGCTGCCGCTGCAAGTGCGTTCGCTCGTCGGACTCATCCCCCTCTTCGCCGTCGAGGTGATTGACCGCGAGCTGCTGGAAAAAGTTCCCGACTTCGCGCGGCGGCTCAAATGGTTTCTCACCGACCGCCCCGATCTCGCCAAACTCGTCTCCCGCTGGGGCGAATGCGGAAAGGACGACCGCCATTTGCTTTCCCTCCTGCGCGGCCATCGCATGAAGTGCCTGCTCCGCCGCCTGCTCGACGAGACCGAATTTCTCTCCGACCACGGCGTGCGCGCCTTGTCGAAGCAGCACGAAGCCCATCCCTACGTCTTCGGCTGCCGCGGAAGCAATTTGAGCGTCGGCTACGAGCCCGGCGAATCACGCCTCGGTCTCTTCGGCGGAAACTCAAACTGGCGCGGCCCGATTTGGATGCCCGTCAATTATCTCCTCATCGAATCCCTGCAAAAATTCCACGGCTACTACGGTGACGATTTCCTCATCGAATGCCCGACCGGATCAGGCAACACGATGACCATCCGCCAGGCGGCCAACGAAATCGCCTGCCGCCTCACCCGCATTTTCCTGCGCGACAAAAACGGACGACGCGCTGTCTTCAACCACAGCGAAAAGTTGCAAAACGACCCGCATTTCCGCGACCACATCCTTTTCTACGAACACTTCCACGGCGACACCGGCCGCGGCATCGGGGCCGAACACCAAACCGGCTGGACCGGTCTCATCGCCAACCTCCTCAAGCCTGACCAAGGCGGAGTGAAACTCTGACGACAGAGGACTGTAAAGGTCGCCGAACGGATGTCAGAGCGGCGAACGCCGCCGCCGCGAACTACTCCGTCTCCGCCGTGGTCTTGTCCGTCTTCTCGTCGTAGTAGAGCGTGATCTTGGAGATCTCGGTCAGGTCGAAACCGATCCATTCCACCGAGTCGCCGCCGTCCACCCAGACAATTTTGAGGTCCCACTTGGGAGCACTCGTCTTCGGATGGAACGTGATATCGACGCTCTCTTCGTCCTTGAGGCTGCGGGGCAGCACGTTCTTGTCCGTCGGTTCCCATTCTTCCTGCGTCGAGGGGGCAATATAGATTTCCTTGATGGCCCAGCCGGTTTTGTTCACCAACGTGAAATCGAGCTCGCTTTCCGCCGAGACCGATCCCACGGCTCCGAGGATAAAGGCCAACGCAAAAAACCAACCTTTGATGTTTTTCATAGATCAAAAGCTTTCCAGTCCTTGCTGGTGCCGTCAAGGAAGGACGGGCCTTCCAAAAAATGATGCGGGGCGAAAAAAAAGCGGTTAGAGAGGAATCGTGAAATCGTTCCTCGGCGCGGCTGTGCTGGCCGTGTTTCTTCCGCTCGCAGCCTCCGGGCAAACGGTGAAAGGCCAGCTCACCGCCAACGGCCTCACCGGCCCGCTTTCCCACGTCGCGGCCTACGAAGTGGACAGCCCGACGGAGCGCGGTTTGATCGATGTGGTGGTGGTGTTCTCGGACCGCCAGCTGCCCCGCGAGACAGCGCTGAATACGGACAAGCTCGGCGAATTGATGCTGAACGACAAACTGGTCGCGCTTAGGGTGGTTTTCGATCCCAGGGGCAAGGTGAGAAGTGCCGCCCCGTTTCACCCTGCGCTGAAAAGCTTCATCCAGTCCGGCGCGTTCGTGAAATGGAAACCGGCCGCCTACACCGAAAAGGAAATCGGAGGCCGGCTCTTCACCAACGGCGACCAGCAGATTGCCGGTCAGCGCTGGCGCTATGACATCACGTTTATGACCCCCATCGTGCTTGACCCGAACGCGAAGACCGGGCCCCCGAAAAAGTAACCGCTACTTCCAGACGAGGGCGGCTTCTCCCTTCAGGCTGTGCTCGACGTTCACCGAGGGAAAAAGCGTATGCGCCGGACTGTCAGCGGGCATACCAGCCACGTCCTCCTCAATGAAACGAAAGGTTCCAATCGGGATGTGATTCAACCGCACGGGAAAATGATCCGGTTCGAAGCCGCCGAATTTTCCCGGCAGGGCGATGGCGAAGAAAAGCATGACCGATCCGCCCAGAAGCGCGCCGGAGACCAAACCGCAGAGGGCACCCAACCCATTATCCACCGGATTCGGCAGCACACTTTGATAAACTTCCCCGCGCAAATTGACGACCAGCGCAGCCAGCATCCAGGCCAACACAAAGACCAGGGCGAAAATCCCCGCGGCCAGAACCTGCGGATCACCGCTGATGAGACCTGAGACCGCCGCGGTCAACGGGTGCCAATACCGCAGCGACACCAGCATGGCAAAAAGGAAGGCCAGCACATAGCGCATCTCCGCCGTGGCCCCGAGACGCCAGCCCATCCAAACGCGCAGGCCGGTGAGGATCAGGGCGAGCAAAAAAATGATGAGTTCCAAGGCCATGTTCTTAAACCGCTTGCAGAACCTCCTCGACGGTGGTGATGCCCTGAAGAATTTTCTCCGCCCCATCGAAACGATAACTGCGAAAACCCCGCTCGACCACCATGGCCTCCAGCGAGGATTCATCGATCCCCTCTCCGACCGCGCGGCGGATGTCGTCGTCGATGACCAGAAGTTCAAACAACCCCGTGCGGCCCTTGAATCCCGTGCCGAGGCAGGCGTCGCACGAACCGGCGGAGTAGATCGTCGCGCCGGGCTCGAAACCCAACCCGATGGTTTCCAACTCGCTGCCTTCCGCCCCGTAAGGCTGGCGGCAATGAGGGCAAAGGACGCGCACGAGGCGCTGGGCCAGCACCATGAGCAGACCGGAGGCGACCTGGTACCGTTCGATGCCCATGTCCTGCAAACGCGAGATGGTGCCCACGGCGTCCTTGGTGTGCAGCGAACTCAGCACCAGGTGACCGGTGAGGGCGGCGCGCAAGGCTACCTGGGCGGCCTCGGTGTCGCGCATTTCGCCGACCAGAATCACGTCGGGATCCTGGCGGAGAATCGAGCGCAGGCCGCTTTCGTAGGTGACGCCCGCCTTGGGATTGACTGCGAGCTGGGTCGCACCGGCGAGTTCGTATTCCGGCGGATCCTCGATGGTCATGATGTTTTGGCGCGCGGAGTCAAGCTGACGCAGGGCGGCGTAGAGCGTGGAGGTTTTGCCCGCACCGGTCGGCCCCGTCGCGAGGATCATGCCATTGCGCGAGCGAATGACCTTTTGAAACGTGGCCAGCATTTCGTCCGACATGCCGAGCGAGGTGAGATCGAAGACGCCGCCCTGATGATCGAGAATGCGGATGACCATTTTTTCGCCATGCAGGGAATTCGTGGTGGCGACGCGGAAATCCACCTCGCGGTCGCCGCTGCGCACGCGGAAACGACCGTCCTGCGCCTTGCGTTTTTCGGCCACATCGATTTCGGCCAGGGTCTTGAGCGACGTCACCACGCGGCGACCGGTATCCAGGTCGTACCTCATCCGTTCGTGCAAAATGCCATCAAGCCGGAAACGCACGCGCCAGTCGCCGGCCGTCGGCTCGATATGCACATCGCTGGCCCGTTCCAACAGGGCCTCCTCCAACATCTCCCCGGCATGCTGCAGGCCGGTATTCAGGTCGCCCGTGCCCTTGGTTGGGATGGATTTGCGTTCCGTGTCCAAAAACTCAAAGCCCCGCCGCGTCTGCCCCTTGGCGGCCAGATGCGCGGCGGGATCGCGCACGGGGACATTCCAAGGGAACTTCGGTGCCGGAGCAGGGCCGCCCGCGGAGAGCTGCCGACGATTGATCGTGTCACTTACCCTGGCCGTAGCCGCATAAACCAACGCACCCAGGCCGGGCAGCACAAGGGCCAGCAGGCTCCAAAACCGCGGATCGGCCCGGCGCTCGAACAAATCCTTCTGCACCCATTGCAGGCTCCGCATCCAGATTCCGCCAACTACCAGCAACGCGAGCAAAACCCATTCGAAATTCCAACGATGTTCATACACCGGCGCGGGTGGTGCAGGGGCAGGTGTGGGCGAAGCCGACACTTCCGGCGGAGCTTCCACCAAGGGAACAGGCGCGGGCGCTGCGGGGTTTTCCTCCGCCGCGGGAAGCTCCACTGCAACATTGGCCGGTTGGGTCGGGGCAGCAGTAGCCGCCGGGGTTGCTTCCGGAACTATACTTTCCGCCGGCGTGGCCGATGGCAAAGGCTCAGGTGTGGCTGTGGGTGTCGGCGTGGCAGCGAGTAAACGACCGTCGATCGATTTGATGGCAGCGCGGGGGAAGCGGATCGTGCCCGCCGACATTTTCAATTCGATCAACTCCCCGGTCTGGTTCAGGACGGTGACATCCCGGGCCACCTTGCCATCCTGAAAAACCACCGTGGCGGCGGAGACGCTTCCGGCCAGAGCGGCCAGAACCACGGCAAAAAGCAAAACCGACGTTTGCTTCATGTGCCGTCGCAGTTTCACCGTGCGCGTATAGGAGTCCGGCTGCGGTCCGTCAAACGCTAACTCGCTGCACCGCGGCAGGGCAGACAACGCCGGGGCGTTTCCGCGATGAGAATGGGCAACGACGAAGCGTTGCCCTCCAGGCTAGAACGGGATGTCGTCGTCCTCCGGGCCGGAGGATGCCGCAGGGGCGGGTTTCGCGGCGGGCTTGGAAAACTTCTGGGCCGGACGGCCCTCATCCTCGTCGCCTCCACCTCCACCGCCCGGACGGGAGCCGAGGAGTTGCAGGCCCTCACCGACCACGCGCAACTTGGTGCGTTTCTGGCCGCTGGTTTTGTCTTCCCAACTGTCGAGTTGCAGGCGGCCTTCCACAAAGATCGGTTTTCCCTTTTTGGCGTATTCGCCGACGATCTCGGCCTGACGTCCCCAAAACGTGATATCCACAAAAGTGGTCTCCTCACGTTTCTCGCCGCCTTCGGGCGTGAAGGTCCGGCTGATGGCCAATCCCACTTCGGCCACGG
>JBMOHI010000063.1:0-9086 GCA_049317925.1 Terrimicrobiaceae bacterium | reverse complement strand
ACGCTGGCGCCAAAGCCGGAAACCAGGTCGTCATAGACACGTTTGAGACGTTCGGCGTCAATCGGCACCCAATCGAGATCGTCCTTCCCGACGTGGGCCATCCCTTCCTTCGCGGCGTTGAATACTTTCTCCGCCAGTCCCCGGTAGATGATTTTCTCCTTGTCGGAAAACGGGCACCACGCGGGAACGAGAGCAATGGTGCCCGAGCCGCCCAGGCTGGCGGTGGTTTCGATCAGGAGCGTGCGGGCTCCCTCGCGAGCCGCAGCAGCCGCCGCCGTCGATCCCGAGGGGCCGCCACCGATCACAATAACATCCCATGAGTCATCCAGGGGAAGAGAGCGTTCCGGAAAAACCATCTCGGACAGCGACCGGGGGGATGAAACCTTGGGATTCAGAGGGGTCATATTCTAAAAGCGTTTGCGGAGGGAGTAACTTGCATGTATAACGTAATCACTTTTGCTGTCGGAAGTGAGTCGTTCGCCGACTGCGAGTATGTCGAATTCCGATTTCCCCTCCCCCATGCCTGACACCCTGTCCCAACCTCTGGAGCCCCCGCTTGAGTCTTTCGCGGAAGACTCGCTGCTGCAGTCTCTCATGGTTGCGCTGGAAAAGGAAACGGGAATGCAAATGAGCTTCGATGACCTGACCGGCAGCGAAACCGGATTCCATGTCGATGTGAAGCCGATGCGCCTCGATTGGGCCCACCAGACCCACGGGCCCTGCGGATTCTGCGCGTATGCCCAACGGAATCCCCGGGGCAACCTGGACTGCGTTTTGAATAAGCTTGTGGTCAACCGTCTGGTGATGCGACGGAAGGAAGGATTGGAGGGGTATTGCCACTTGGGATTGTTTGATATTGCCGAACCGCTTATCTACGAGGGCCGGGTGCTGGGAGTCTTCTTCTTCGGCTCAGTCCGGGTGCGAGGACATGACGCCCTGGCCCGGAAGAAGATCCGCGACTACTGCAAGCGCCGGAAAATGGACCCCGAGCCTTATCTGCAGGAAATGGCCAATGTGCCCGTGATCAGCGCGGAGTCCATCCCGCGTCACCGGGAATCCCTGCGCGCCGTCGTCCGGCTGGCCCACTATCTTTGTGAGGCCGCAGGGCTGCAAGCAGATGTCTACCGGAATCGCAAACTGCGATATCCTTACCAAGATCCCCAGACCCTTCCCTATGTGGTCAAGGAGGCGATGCGATACATCGCCGCGCACGTGGATGAATCCTTCATCGTAAAGGACATCGCCGGACATTTGCGCTGCCACCCCGACTTCCTGAGCCGGAAATTCAAGCAACACATGGGCATCGACCTCAGTGCCTATCTGCAGCAGACCCGGATCGACCGGGCTAAGAATCTGCTGGAAAACCCCAAGATGGATATCGGCACCGCGGCGGACCTGGCCGGCTTTTCCGACCGGGTCCATTTCAGCAAGGTCTTTCGCCGTCTGACGGGTATGACCCCCGGGCAATACAAGCGCGAGGCGGAAACGCCCCGCGCCCGGTAGAGAACTGGCAAACAGGTGGGGGCGCTGACAAAGCGCAGCACCGTGCGATCAGGCGCGGCGGCGGCGCAGAGCCATCACTGTCGTCAGACTGAAGGCCAAAAGGGCGAGCGCGGAGGGTTCCGGAACCACGTTCAGATAGAGGGCCGAGGTGCCCGCGTCCACGGTGAATTGACCGGTGAAACCACCGCCGAGATTGGTCGCGGCAAACTGGGTGTTCAGGCCGGCATTGAAATCGGTCACACCAGCCCAATCAACCAGCTTATACCAGCCGAGGGCACCGCCGCTGGCAAAATCAAATGTCCAAGTGGTTCCAGTACCCTTGAGGAAGTCGCTGGTGCCACCGGTGATATTCAGAAGGTCTTGCGTGCTCGAGCCGGTGTTGGCCAGGGCCAGTGTTGCGGCGGCGCCTCCGAGTTCAAAAACCCAGGCGTTACCGGCGTTCCATGTCACATCGTTTGTGACGGTGAGGGTGCCGATGCTGTTGCCCGGGCGAAGAGAACCGGCGATCGTGGTCGCTCCGCTAATGCTTCCCGTTCCGCTGAGGATCGCGCCAGTCTTGACAGTTACGGCGCCCGTGCCGGTGGCCGAGCCGGCTGAGTTGTTCACCAAGAGAGTTCCGGCGTTCACCACGGTGCCGCCGGAGTAGGTGTTGGAGTTGGAAGTGAACTCGAGAACTCCCGCGCCTTCCTTGATGATTCTCATGCCGGCGGTGGTGTTGGTGATCGCTCCGGAGATCCGGGCCTTGTCGGCGGTGGAGTTCGTGTTGTCCAGCACGCGGATGGTGCGGGGTTGGACAGCTCCGCTGCCGAGGTTGAGGCCGTTCTGGAAATCCACCACGTTGTCCGCGGTGACCGAACCGAAGATGAGTTCGCGACCGTCTTGGACCATGCTAGTTCCGTTCCAACTGACGCTGGCCGTGCCGCCGTTAAGTTGGAGATTAAGGGCTCCGCCATTGGCGGCGAATCCGCCGCTGGCGGTGCTCCAGTTGACCTGATTAGCGGTCGCCGCGGTGGCTGCAACGTTTCGACTGAACGTCCCGTTGCTCTCAAACACACCGCCCCGCAACTGCAGGATGGTGGCTGATGGCAGACCAACCCCGTCGGTCGCCCTCAGGGCACCGTTGTTAATATTTACCGCAGCTCCGGTATTTGTGACGCTATTCGTGCCCGAAAGCACCAGCGTGCCAGCACCCGATTTGGTGATCGCATTTCCGCTTGCTGCTACGCTAGACGCGAACGCATTCGCGATGGTCAGCAAATCGCTGGCCGTATCGACGCGGGTCACCAATTCCACCGTCTGACTGAGTCCCGAGCCGCCACTGATCGTGCTCGATCCGCCACCGGATTTGAGCAGACCGCTGCTGGCGAGGGTAAGGGTTTGCGCGCTATTCAGTGAAAAGTCGGTGTTCCCTGAAAGATTCAAAGTGAGGAGACTGATCGTGTTTTGAGCCGCTTGGGTTGATGTCAGCTTGACGTGTCTGGAGGCAGTGATCGTGTTCACAGCGACGGTGCTCCCATCGGTGCCGTAGTTGAGCGCCCGGATGTAGGTTCCGTTGCCGCTGGTGGCGGCGAATTCTGCGCCATTGAAATAGATGCCCCCGTTGATGAAGCCTGCGGCGGAGGTCGTGACGATAACTCCGTTGTTGACGCCGCTAGTGCCGCCCGAGACAACGATGTTGCCGGATGCGCTGCCGCTGCGGGTGGGGTTGGATGCGATGGTCATCGAGACATTTTGGGCCGCCGTGCGGGTTGTTTGCAGCGTTCCCTCGCCAGCACCGAAGGACACCGCGCCAAAGGTGACGCTCCTTGCCCCAGACGAGGAGGTGTTGTCGTAGTTGATGGTACCGCCCATATTGAATGCGAGTGCATTGGAGCCACTGAAAGTTGCCGTGTTGCCGTCCAAAGTGATAGTGCCCGCGTTCGCAGTCCTGAGGACGCCGATCCATGAGGTATTGTTACCTTGGAGGGTGAGGTTCCCCGTGCCGACCTGCTGGATAATGTGGTCGGTCCGGCCGCCGCCGGTCACCGCGCCACTGATGGTGAGGTCCGCGTTGCCTGCAATCCCAACAGCTTTGGCGCTCACCGTATCCGCATTAATCGCGAAGCCACCCCAGACAACCTTGCTCCCCCCTCCGTTCTGGTAGAGAGTAAAGCTGGTATTGGTTGAGCCGCTGTTGACGAGCGTCCCGCCAAACGTCAATGTCCTGTTGGTTCCGTTGAGGGTGATCTGGCCGCCGGAGGCGGTCACGGCACCGGTGCCGAGATTCAAGTCCTGAGTGCCTCCATAGGTGAAGACGTTATTAGAAAATGCGATCGGGTTGTTTGTGCTCAGCGTAAGCGCACCGCCGGTGGTGTTATCGAAGGTGGTACCGTTTCCCAAGGTCAGAGTTCCGCTACCGACCGCAGTGGCGGAGTTGAGATTGAGCGTGCCGCCTAGATGTGAGATTCCTCCGGTGAAGGAATTGTTGCCGGTGAGGGTCAAAGCTCCGGTTCCCGAAGTAACGATCCCGCCGCCTGCGCCGCTGATGTTGCCGCCGAGCACGATGTTGCCGCCGCCCGCAGTGGTGGTGAAGGTGCGGGTTCCCGTCATGCTGAACGGGTTGTTGATCGTCTGCGTGTTCGTGCTGCTGTTGGTAACACTCCCGGCCAGGACAAACGTGCTGCCGGAATTGACGGTGGTGGTTCCATCTCCGATGACAAAGGCGGCCGCGCCGGCGTTGAACGTGATGGCATTGATATTGAAGGCGCCGCTGGTGAGGTTGTTGTTGAGGTTCAACCCGCCCAAGCCAGTCGAGGAGGTGAAGATGAGGGAAGCACCCGTGGCAGGGAGCGCATTCCAGTTGGAGCCGGTTGCCCAGTTGTTGTCGGTTGTGCCCCGCCAAGTCTGCGCATGCAGGACAACAGGTAGGGCGAGGAGGACAAGGAGCAGGCGACGCATCGGAGTTTTCATAGGGAAACGTGGGAGACTAGGTTTTATGGGGTTTGACGTATTCTTTGGATAACCGGAGGTCAAAAAAGACGTGAGTCACCTTCCGACTCGCCCTGTGTCGTTTGCTGACGGGCCTCGATGGGCCCAATTCGAGGGCGAAGCCTGAACGGCGAAATGGCGCGGGCGGGTACGGAAATCGACACATCACAAATCAGGAGGTGACTCACGCAAGGCGCAGGCATTCGACACAGTGCAAGGCTCACTTTTCACCATTATGATCACCCGTCTCGCCCACATTTGCCTTCAGGTCAGCGACATTCAACGGTCCATCGCCTTCTACCGTGATGGATTGGGATTCCCCATTGCCTTCGAGTTCGAGAAGGATGGACGTCTGGGTGGAGCCTACTTTTCGGTCGGCGACCGGAGCTACCTGGAGGTTTTCGAAAACAATCCTCCGGTCGGGATCACGCATTTCTGCCTCGAAACGGACGACATTGACGGATTCATCGCCGGGGCTGAAGCCAAAGGAATCGCCTGCACAAAGAAGGAGCTCGGAGGCTGCGGCACCTGGCAGACCTGGCTGCGGGATCCGGATGGTAATGCGTTTGAGATCCACCAATACACGGAAGCCAGCATGCAATTGCATGGCGGCACGTGCGAGATCACCTGGAAATTCTAGACGGCGTCCAGGCTGAAAGCAGAAAGCCGGGCTGCAGGAACGCCAAAGGCGTTTCATCCCTCAGCCCGAGGTTGCGAGGAACGAGCTACCTTGGGTTATTCATCCCCCAACAAACCAACCCTGCAGGGGTTGCCTCTTGCAAATCTCCGGACGGATTGAATCCTTTCAGGGTAGATCGTGATCGATGCGATTCCCCAGGGAACGCGCGTCTGCCTCGCGCGAACCCAGGGCTGAGAGAGGGAACGCCCTTGGCGTTCAGGCCTCTCATCAAATGCCCCGGAAAAGTGTATGACACGCTCTAAAAGTGGGTGGGGTTAGCGCCAACAGGGAGCACAGGCATCTTGCCTGTGTCGGTCTTCGTTCACAGGCAGGATGCCTGTGCTCCCTGTAAGACCTCCCTCCGCGTGCTCTCTCGTTACCGCACCCACTTTTCATCGCACCCCGGGAAAAGGCGGCGCAAGAAGGAGCAGGTTACTCGACCGTGAGCACCAAATCCTTGAACCAATATTTGTTGGTGGCGTCCCCCATCCGCACAAATCCCAAGACCGCATCATTGACCGCATCGCGGCTCTGAAAAGTGAAGGCAAACTCCTTCCATTCACTCAGAATTTGAAGTTGGGTTCTCCAGAAGGGAGTGGTGGAGTTGCTCTTTGACCAAATGCCCGCCACAATATTGGCATCCTTTGCCGCTTTCGCCTTGAAAGTAAGGCGATAAGTCCGTTCGGAAACCAATTCTCCGAAGAGACGCTGCACCCCGACCCGCTTGATATCTTCGGGATTCGATCCCGACCCATCGGTTTCCGCCTCCACATCGACCAAGAGGGCCGGTTCATCGTCAACCTTCTCAATCGCCATGACGGCGTTCACCCTGGGATCGGTGATCAGCTCCCACGACGCTCCGTCGTCGGAAAACTTGTCATTGGATATCACCTCGGTGCCGGCCGCGAGATTCCCCGGGGCGAAGACTAATCCGAGTGAGAGAAGAAGAATTGCGCATGTCGGGGCTGAGGATTGAAGACACCTTCCGAGCCGCCGTCCGGCGCTCGTGGCGGGGAACTTGAGTGTGAGTTTCATGGGGAAGGGAAAAATAAGGCGCAAAAACCGGCAAGGCGAGCGGAAAACCGGCCCTCGCAACCGGTGTTCGGGAAATGACACACCAGTAATCAGGACGGAACTCCCCAAGGAAACCCGGGCCCGTTAGCTTCCCAGCAGGACGAATCAGGAGTCTGGTTGGCCCGCCCATGAAACATCCCCTCCCCCTTCTCGTCCTTCTTGGATGCATTTTCACAATGACCATGACCATTGCCGCCCCGGATACCAACCCGATGCAGGGTATCACCTACAACTCATGCGAGGTGGACGGGAAGTTCATCGCGCTGACCTTCGACGACGGTCCGCACGCGGATAACTCGGTCAAGCTCCTCGACATCCTCAAGCAGCACAACGCCAAGGCGACGTTCTTCGTGGTCGGGAACAATGCGGAGAAGTATCCCGGGCTGCTCAAGCGGATGCAGGAAGAAGGACACGAGATCGGCAACCATAGTTGGAGCCATCCGCATCTCACCACCATGGAGATTCCCGATATTCGGTCCGAGTTGGAGAGGACCAGCAAGGCAATATCCGACGCAACGGGCCAGAGCCCGAAGATCTTTCGTCCGCCCTTCATCGACACGAACGCGACCCTGGAGCACTGGATCAGCAAGGAACTCGGGATGAAATCGATCCTTTGCAGCGTGGACTCGCTGGATTGGCGGGACAAGGATCCCGCCCTCGCGAGGCAGCACATTCTCGAAGGGGCCGCCCCGGGGGCCATCGTCCTCGCGCACGAGCGGGCGTCAACGGCCGAAGCCCTCTCCGGAATTCTTGATGAACTGGCCGCCCGCGGGTTCCAGTTTGTGACCGTATCCGAGTTGATTGCGATGGATAAAGCGGGCGGAACCCGCACTCCCTGATTCGCCGGAAGGCCCCCGGACCTGCCCGGCGGCCGCGGCAGAAGCACACGCCTTCCGCAAAGAACCGAGTTTCAGAAAAACCGTAGCCGCGCCCGTGAGGGCGTGGGAGGAAAGGCTCCCCCTACTGGCGGAGGCCACCGTCTCACGACGGCGGCTACGACCGAGTTTAAACCGCTCTAAGGTCAGACGAGGGCGCCGGCCTTGCGCAGAGTCGCATGAAGCTCATCGATCCGGACCTCTCGGGAGGTGGACAGATTTTCGGTGACCATCTGGGCCGCGGCGGCGCCGACTCCCTCGCCGATGGCGCAGACCTGGGGCGATGCGCGCAAGCCGGCATGGCCTTCGTGTGTGGCATCGATGCAGCGCGAGGCCACGAGGAGGTTGTCGAACCCGGCCACCGTCGTGCTGCGGTAAGGGATTTCGTAGAAAGCGCCGTTACGGATCGGTTTGACGTGCGTGACTTCCTTCTCCGGGTCGTGGACATCGACCGGCCAATTGCCACGGGCAATCACATCCGGATGTTTGTGGCAATTGGAGACATCTTCGCCCGTAACCGTGTAATCGCACTTGATTCGTCGCGTTTCCCGGACACCGACGTGGGCCGCGGTTTCGGCCAGAAGGGCATTTTCAAAGCCGGGGATGTATTTGCGCATGAAGGCGGTGACTTCGGCCACCTGTCTCCGGCCTTCGCTCATCGCGGCACTCACATCCTTCGCCTTTGTCCCATCAAATCCCTGGAGGCGGGTGCTGTTGAAATTCCACTGTCCGGGTTTGGGAGCAGGATTCAGGATGGCACAGTCCCGGGGGACGGTGAGTTCACCCCGTTCCCTGGCCGTTTGCCAGGCACGGCGGCAGCCTCCGTCCTGCGTGTGAACGTACTCCAGCGCACGGGGTGTGTCGACGTTGTCGAGTTTGAAGATCATGGTCATGGGCTGCATGGCTCCATCGGATGGGCGCCCGATCTCGAACTTCGCACCGGCCAGCGCGGAGAGGTCGCCGTCTCCGGAGGAATCGATGAATACACTTCCTGCGATGACATGAAGGCCCTCTTTGGATTGGATGGCGACTCCCGTCACGCGGCGACCGTCCTCGCTCTTGAAGACGCGAACCACTTGAGCAAAATAGTAAACCTGCACACCGGCCTCAGCCGTCATTTCGTCGAGGACAATCTTGGCGGTCTCCGCGTCATAGGTGCCTTCGTAACTGGCGACGTCAGCGGGTGGGGTATCTCCACCCCAATACTCCCAGGACTCCGGGATCTCTTTCCAAGCGCCGAGGGCGGCGAGCCGGCGGCGGAATTCCTCGAAAATGCCACGGGCCGTCCAGTTGACCATGATCATGCCGAGCAGGCCGGAGGTCCAGGTGCCTCCGAGGGTGCCGAAGCGTTCGATGAGGATGACCTTGGCCCCGCCACGGGCGGCGGAGATTGCCGCGCCGACACCGCCTGCGCCCCCGCCCACGACGACCACATCAGCGCGGTCGAGGACTTCCAGTTCCCGGGCGGGTTCGATAAATTTTAACTGCTGGATCATGATTTGAGAAACGTACGGGGTTTACGTCTGGCAGGTGAGTCGGCCTCTGACCGGCGTTGTGCAATTTGCTGATTTGCCGGGAGGCCAGCCTGAAAGCAGGCCTTGACCGCCCGGATGAACCGCTCGGAGCCGGTCTCAAACATCCCGCCGACACAGTCGCGCAAAGTCATGGGTGCCATTTCCGAGACATCCAAGGTGCGGGCGCTGCAGGCGGGTGCGGGCCATCTGGGAGCCGATGCCTTGCGATGCGCCGGTGCTCAGCACAAACGAGAAGTTCAGGTCGAGCAGGGTCATGCCACTTATCACGGGACTTGAAGATACGGAGAAGACAAGGGCTGGCCAGCAATTTTGGGAATGCAGTTTTGTTCGTTATGGTTTCGGAAGTGTTCTCTGTTCGCGCCGTGATCTCCGCGAACTGCGCAACGCATGGAAGGTCATGCCCATCAGCGACCAGACCTTCTCGGGTCGCTCGCAGGCGATCGCCGAGACATG
>JBMOHI010000062.1:0-9241 GCA_049317925.1 Terrimicrobiaceae bacterium | reverse complement strand
GGTCCGCAGTTGTTCAAAATCGGCGCGGGCGGCGGCAGCGGGCAATTGATTTCCACCGGCTACGGCTACTCCACCGAGCCGAGCTGGTCGCCCGATGGACGACGGCTGGCCTTCTCGGCCCGCACGGGCGGATTTTCCGTTGCGGTGAAGGATCTGCAAAGCGGCGCGACCAACATCCTGGCCGCCGGCGAGGACCCGGCCTGGGGGGCCGACTCGCGCCATCTGATTTTCAGCACGGGATCGAGCATTGTCCTGCTCGACGCGCAGAACGGAAAACAGGTTCCCATCATCACCGGCCTGGGCAAAGTGACCGAGCCGACCTGGTCGCGATAGTCGCGCATTGATTATTTTCCGGAGAATCCGTATTCGATAGACACAATGAAAAAGTTTTTGATCCTGGGCCTGGCCGCCGCGTTCGTCCTGACGCTGAATTCCTGTAAGAAAAAAGACGGCGGACAATTCGCCGGTATGGATGGCGATTATGTTTCCGGAACCCCGTTGCCCGATCGTCTGGAAGGGTCGAATTTTTTCAGCGGCAACGTCACCCGCGGGCAGTTCTCCCCGGTGCAGTTCGGCTATGACAGTTCGTCGGTGTCCGACGGCGAACTCATGAAAGTCGAACAAGTGGCCACGGCCATGAAATCGATGAAGAACACGATCATCATCGCGGGCTTCACTGACGAGCGGGGCACCGAGGAATACAACCGTGGCCTCGGCGAAAAACGCGCCCAGGCCGTGCGAGAATCCCTCATCGCCATGGGCGTGAGCGGGAGCCGCATTCAGACGGTGAGTTTTGGCAAGGAAATGCCGGCCGATCCCGGCAGCGGGGAAGCCGCCTGGGCCCTCAATCGCCGCGCGGAATTCGGCGTGGTGAAGTAGCACGCGTGCGCGTGCCGTTGCTCGATCTCACCCGGCAGCATGACCGGGTGCGCGAGGCTGTCGCCAGCCGGGTGCAGGCTGTTTTTGACAGCCAGCAATTCATTCTCGGCCCGACCGTGGCGGAGTTTGAAAAAGCCTTTTGCGAATACACCGGCTGCGCCCATGCCGTCGGCATGTCCTCCGGCACCGACGCGCAACTGGCCATTCTCATGGCCATGGGCATCGGTCCAGGCGATGCGGTCGTCACGACGCCCTACACCTTTTTTGCCACCGCGGGCTGCATCCATCGCGTCGGCGCGGAACCGGTCTTTGTCGACATCCGCCCGGACACTCTGCACCTCGACGCCGAGAAATTGCGCGAATACCTCGCCCACTGCCGGCGGGAGACGGATGGCACATTGCGCACGGCGCGCGGCAACCGCATCCGCGCCGTGATGCCGGTGCATTTGTTCGGCGCGTGTTGCGACATGGACGCGCTGGAAGAAATCACCTCCGCCTTCGGTTTGCCCCTCATCGAGGATGCGGCCCAGGCCATTGGTTCCGAATACGCCGGGAAGAAGGGCGGAACCGCCCGGGCAGGAACACTGGGCGAGTCGGCCTGGTTCAGTTTTTTCCCGACCAAAAATGTGGGAGCCGCCGGCGACGCCGGCATCGCCGTGTGCCGCAGCGAAGAGTTTGCGGCCAAGCTGCGCAGCACCCGCAACCACGGAATGACCCGGCAATATCATCACCTCACCGTGGGCGGAAACTTCCGGCTCGATGCCCTGCAGGCCGCCGTTCTTCTGGCCAAGCTTCCCCTGGTTGAGGAATGGAACGCTGCGCGGCGGCGCAATGCGGACCTCTATCGCGCCTCGCTGGGGGAGTTATCCGATCGCGTGACCCTGCCGGCCGAACCCTGGAAGTCCGCCGGATTGGTCAACCATCATACCTATCACCAATACGTCATCCGGGCGGAACGCCGGGACGAACTGCTGCGCCATCTGGCCGCTGCGGAAATCGGCCACGCGGTCTACTATCCGGTGCCGCTTCACTTGCAGGAATGCTTCGCTTACCTCGGCCACCAGCCGGGCGATTTCCCGGAATCTGAACGCGCCGCGCGGGAAACTGTGGCCCTGCCGATTTTTCCGGAGTTGAAAACGGAAGAGATCGCCGCGGTGGCCGCGGCGATCCAATCCTTCTACTGTAGCTGATCAGCGCGGGCCGGGGCCGCGTTTACGACCGGGGCCGCCCGGACCGCCGGGAGGAAGAACCGCCGCGTCTACGTTTTCGTCCGGAAGCTCCAGCCGGTGTTGCTCGGCCAGCTTCTGCAACTGACCGGTGGTGTCGATGATCCAGATCTTTGTTCCATGCTTGGGACCGGCGGGCTTATCCGTCGCGGCCTCCCCCGCAGGTGGAGGACCGGGGGGCCGGCCGCCTGCAGCCTGGAAGATGCCTTTCAGGCTGTCCGCGTCACGTCTTGGTTCCGTCCCGTATTTCTTGGCGAAGGCCGCGGATCCATCAGCCGCGATCGCCACCAGAATCACGCCGCCGGGCTGGTAGTCCGATCGGTCGATGGTAATGGCATGAAAGAAGCTGATGCCGGGGATGGGACTGACCCAATGAACCGGTTTGACGAAGGCGACGTCGACGGTGACGTCCTTGCCTTCGAAGTTGAACGGGGTGGTGAGGAGGTAATCCGCCGTGCGTTTCGATTCGGCCGGGGAAATCACGGTCGAACCCAGAACGGCGAGGCTAGCAATGATGAGGAGTCGGGTTTTCATACAGGGATGAAAACCCGCTGCCGGAAAAAAGTTGCGCGCGTTCAACCCGCAAGAAACTTTTTCCCGTGGAGGAAGACGGGAGTTTTCCGAAATCAGTCCGTCATCAGGCTCAATTCGCCGGAATCGGTTTGACCGATTGCAGGATCTGCACCTCGCTCGGCAGCGAGGGCGGCTTGCTGTTCCAGACGAGCTGCGAGGGACGCAGGGCGAGATTGCGGGAGAGGATTTTCGTGTAGGTCGAGGTGACTTTGAGGTTCTCCGCCACCACCTTGAAATCCGCGATGGTCGCGCCCAGTTTCTTCTCATTGTTGGCGATCAGGCTGCTGCCGCGGGCTGCCAGTTGATCAATGGCCCCGGCGGCACGGTCCAGCTTTCCAATGGTGCGGGTGATCGGCTCGCGGTTCTCGGCGATGAGCAGTTTCGCATCCGCCGCCAGGCTGCGGGCATCCTGCAGGACCGGCTTGGCCTCGGCCAGCAACGACTGGGTGTCGGTCAACAACGCCCGCAGCCGCTCGAAAACATCGCTGGTCTCCTCCTTCGTTCCACCGAGCATTTTGCGCAAACCGGAAATGGTCCCATCCACTTCGCGAACCAGCTTGTCAAAGGTCGTCGGCGAAATACCCTGCACCACCGCATTGTCCGCCAGAGCCGGGGTGGCCGGCGAACCGCCTTCGATCAGGATAAGTTTGTCGCTCAAAATGGTGTCCGCCGCCACGCTCACAGTGACGTCCGACGGAAACGGGGGAACACCGGCGGACAACGCAAGGGTAACCTCCACCGTATTCAAGGGATCGCCCGTCCCGATCCGTTCTTCGCTGGTGAGCATGCGGATGGACGCAACCTTGCCCGCACTGGCGCCGCCGTACTTCACCGCCGCACCGGGATTCACCCCCATCACATCGTGAAAATTCACCCGCACCGTCCGCGCCGGTTTGCCCAACAGCGTTCCACTCAAGGCCAGCGCCAGCGCGGCGAAAAGCACCGCGCTGCAAAGGACGACGGTCAGCGCCACCGCCCAGTCGCTGAAATTTTTGTTCTTCATATCACGCCTAGACGGCCCCCGCCGTCCCGAATGAGTTGTCTAGGCGGTGCGTCCGGCGGCATCAAGGCGGAACTGGCAGACTTCCTTCAGGATGAAACCGCTTCGCCGCCGCGCGGGGTCCGGCGTTTCCGGCCGGCCTACCATTTCATCATCGGCAGGGGGTTAAACGGATGACGCTTAAACTCCCCCCAGGCCAATCTCATCAGGTTGTTATGAAATCCAAGGTTGGCAAAAGCGGACTGGACCTCCCGCACGTCCGCGCGTGGCAGGCCGAACCGGCGCATCCCCAGGCTGGCATCCACCCAGTCGCCCTTGCGAAAGACCTCGACCAGCGGATGACGGGCGTTTCTCACGGCGCGGAATCTGTGATGAAGCTCGATCATCTCCGAAATCTCCGCCGACCACGCCGTCTTCCCGCTTTGAGCGAGATACTCCTGAGCCAGCGAAATCGACGGAGCAAGGTAGTCCACCACGTCCCCGGGCCACATGCCGAGATCGTGGAAGCAGGCTGCAATGATCAGCTTCTCCTCGTCGTCACCGCGGCACTCGTGAAAGGCAAAGCAGAAGTTCAAAACCCGATAAACGTGGTTCTTATAGGGCTGAAATTGGGAACCAATCACTTCAGCCCGCTCATTGAGAATGGTCTCCAGGAGCGGGAGATTTCGCCGGATCGTTATTGCCATGATAGTGGAACGCCAGTCTCGCGAATCCGCTCACGGGCTGCCCGGGGCGGAACGAGCATCCTTCTCGCGATCCAACCAGGCGGCCTTTCATCGCACCGCAAACTGGAAGGAAAACAGCTTCCTCCACTCACGGGGAAATCATCAGGCCGTGCGTTGGCATTGGAGATCAACAGGTCCGCTCAGTGCGCGCCCAGCCACTTGAAGGGCGTCGACGGTTGGAATACGCCTGAGACTTCGCCCGCAATGGCTTTGCCCCGCTCAATGGGGATGACCTTTGGCGCGGACCCTTCAGCGAGATCAAGCTTGTTCATGTCGACCCACGAAACGGCGGGGAAAATAACGGATTCAAAGTAGTAGACCTTTCCCTTTTGTTCCGCCACGGTCCGCCAGAGCGTCATCGCGATGTTCGGGCGGTTCGGATCCGTCATGCCGAGTGGAACGCTGATCGCCCGGATCTGCGAAAAGACCGAGGCAAGTGCTAACTCGGGATCTTTGAACTTTGGTGAAACCCTGAGATTGTAGGACAGGCGCACAAAACGATCCGCGGCACTGATCGTTCCGGGGAGAAAGTTATTTCCCCCCAACTGTTCCCAGTACGCATTCAGTGCGAGTTGCTGATCGAAAGTCGGAGAGTTGGTCATCACCGTGAACTGCGAACCGTGATGAATGACCAGCTTGCCATCAATGTATTCAAGGATCGCGGAGTCACCGGTCGCATCCGAGAGGGAAAGATGCAGTCCGGCCGCTTTCCCATTGGGCAGCGGCGGGGCAATGATGACAAACGGGGGATTGGCCATGGCATCCACCGCCTCCCGCACTGTGGCGTAGTTATCGAGGAAATACTGGGCCCACGCACCCACGGACAGCGTTTGTTTGCCTGACTTCGAAGCGTCCCCGAAATTCGCCTCGTTGAGGTAGAGCAGGTTGGCGACGAGCCCCGCTTCATTCATCCCATCTGCCGTCCCGGCATCATAGAAGGATGTCACAACGGAACCATGCTTGGACGTCCACGTGACCGGGTTGGAACCCACTCCTCCGTCGCGCTTCATCCCCCGGGGAAAAACCCAGAGCGCGGTCTGGGCCGACGCATCCGCCCAGTCCATGCTTCGTCCCGTGAGATAGGTCCCATTGCCGGTTTCGTAGAGCACGCGCGAGCAAGCCTCGGCGGATTGCGAAGGAGCAAAGGCCATAACCGATACGATCAATGCGCCGATCCCGGTTCTCATCGCTTTAAATAACTTGGTTCGTTTCATTCTCTTTTTCCTCTGTTTGGTGTTGGTGATAATGTGTCGCCGGGAAACCACGCTCGCTTCTGGCGCGGCTGATGCTCCCGCACCGGTCTGTTGAGCTCATTCTTTCCGGGACTCCCCGTATCCTAAGCGCTTCCAAACCGGCGGAACAATCTTTCCGCGCTTCACGGCCATGACCACCATGACGATTCCCGTAGTGGTGCACAGGAACAAGGCCAGCACGGACGATTCAACCCCGAAACTGCCACCGGTCAGAAAATCAGGGCCTTTGACCGTCGATCTGACGAGGCCTTGCGAAGCCTCGTTGCCGGAGACGATGCTCGAAAAGATGGCCGACTGCGTGTAGTTCCACGCCACATGGAAGCCGATGCTCAGCCACAACCGGCGCGTGAGCATGTAAGCACCCGCCAGCAGAATGCCGGCCTCCACGGCAATGAATAGCGAGCCCTCCAACGTCCCCTGCGGGTTGATCAGATGGGTCAGGCCAAACACAAGCGACGACACCACCAGGGCCGCCCAACTGCCGAACCACGTCTCCACCGACCGGAAAACCACGCCGCGGAACAAGAGCTCTTCATACACTCCCGAACTCAGCGCCGAGGCAATCGCAGGCAGCATGTAGCTCAATGGGTTCAACCCGTTGATGCGGTATATGCCGAGGGCCATCAGGGCCAACTCGCAAGCGGCGTAGAGCCCCGCGCCGATCAGCAAGCCGGTGCCAAGCTCGCGTCCCATGCCCGGCAAAGCCAGCTCGGTGACAGAACGCCTCTCAATGAAGCGGGCATAGGCGGAATACACCGCGAACCCGGCGATGGCCAACGCCACGATGTGTTGAATCGACTTCACCGGCTGTCCGGCGTAGCTGGTCATTACATCCGTGTTCAGGCCCATCATCATCAGCAGGATGAATCCGAGCACCGGGATGCGTCCCACCGGCGAACCAAGGATGCGACACGCCAGACCGGCCGCCGGGAAAGAATGCTTTGTCATCGGGGTTTCACTCATGGGATAGCGGCAACCGGGCTCACCACCAAAAGTGCGGCATTGCCCGTGGTTAAGTCCATCGGTCTGTTCGCTCTAATTCCTCTCCGGAATCTCCAGCATCCAAAACAACGCATCCCTGACCTCAGCCATCTTGTCTTCAGGTAGCCTTCCGATCATCCTTTTGAGTTCGTGGTGTTGAATGGCCTGAAGGCCTTGCACATTCACAAAGCTGTTCTCATGCAGAAACTTCGGCTTCCCGATGGACACTTCATATTTGCTGTCGCGGGTGGAAGTCGTAATCGGCGCACAAACAGAAAGGGCGCGAGGCGCATCATCATCGCGCCGGGAAACGACCAGCATAGGGCGCGTCTTGGCTGCCATTCCAAGATCCACCAGATAGACTTGGCCAGGTTCAGTCGTCATACACGGAATCCAGCGTAGACTGCCGGATAGCAGTTGGCAGCAGGATGTCCGAATTGTCATCCTTTAGACGCACATCAAATGGGAGACCCTTGTGGCGGCGGACTTGATGGAGGAAGATCCTGATTGCATCGGTTGTGGTCAGACCGAGCTCATGCAGGATCAACTCGGATTCCCGCTTGAGGCGGTCATCTACCCTGGCGCGGACATACGACTCTTTCGCAGGCATGCCCGAATGTAGTCACAACGTGCTACATCACGCAAGTCATATTTTCTGCGAGCGTCGGCGATGAGGAATCCCCGCCTGCTTCTGGCATGTCTCCTGCCCGCGAAGCGGGAAAGCAGGTGGCGTGACGGTGCGTAGCGGTTTGCTGGACGAGTCTTTTCGCATCTTATTTGGTGTCAGCAATGTGCCTCCCGATCCTCTGATACAGAATGACCTCAAAACCAAACATGATAAGAGCGTCGAACCAATTGGTCTCATCGGTAATCAGCCCTAGCATCTCGCCAGTAAAATACAGCGCGATCGCACAGGGTATCAAAATCAGAATGCATCGGACCGCAACGACCCAGCCAATCACAACATACTTCTGAATCAGGTCAAAACCTTGTGCGCCACCATTCTGTGCATAGGCGTAGATCACGCCGCCAATCGCTAAGGCGACACTGATCCCGCCTCCAATCAAGTCCCATAAATTGGGTCTTTCTGTTGGGGGCAACAAGTAGACGGCAGCAGCCAGCGCAGCGAATAAAATCAAATAGGGAAGAGCCTCTCTGTCAGAGAGCGTGCGAGTCTTGAGCTTCTCCTTTAGCGGTTGATATCGGATGAAATACATATAGTTCGCGAACGTCTAAGAGCACGCAACCCTATCAGCGGGAACGAGCGTCGGACGCGGGGTTAGGGTTGTAATTTCGGTGAATCATGTAAACAGGGTGGCTGATAGGGATTGCGTGTCTCGACTTGTTAGGCGACGTTGGTTGGACTTGGAATGGGAGGCGGCTTCGATGTACCTCGCGAGGCCGTTCGGCGCAGCGCAAGAGTGCCGATGAAAACACTGAAAGCGGCATTAGCGCCTGCCAGACCTGCGAGAACGCTGGGCGGGGTCTCCGGCTTCATTCGCGGGCGACCTGTATTAAGAACGTCGGGCTGGATGACACCCACCACCAATGCTGTCGCGCATCCAGCCGCAAGAACCGAACAGACCCATCCGGTGCGCCTGGAAATCGAGCGTCGGGATTGCCTGAGGCCCCAGCCGCCCAGCCAGCCCGCCACCGCCAAGGCCGCCAAGGGCATGCCGATGAACCACACCGTGCCGGCGATGATGACAATGACGAGGATGGGACCGCCAAGCCACAGCGCTCCCCCGTCTGCCGGGGCGGCCGTAAAAAAGGGCCCCAGCAACATTTCGCTCATGTTGGCAACGTCCTCGAGAAAACTGTAGGTTCCCGCAGTGGCCGCGAGTGAAATCAAGATCAGTAAGGATAGAATCGTAGTTCTCACTAGAGACGTTCGTTGTCGCCTAACGTCCCGCATGACCTGCCCCGGAAAGCTGGCGGTCGGGGTGCTTTAGCGGCCCGAGTACCAGCTTGTAGGGGTTAGGTCGATGCGGTCGTTAGCATTTATTTTTTCCAAGTCAATGCAAGGCGACGCTGTTCCTTGGCGCAGTCGAGCAAATAGAGATTAATGAGATTCTGGTATGGAATCCCGGTCTCAGTAGAGAGCGCCTTGAAGTAGTTGATCACATCGGGTTCGAGCCGAATGGTGACCGCCTTCTTCAAACGCTTCACATATGGATTCCGCTTTGCCGCGGAAAAATCATACTCTTTTCTCATTTTTTGTTCTCCCAGTATGGTTGTTGTTCTTTGGTTCCGGCCCGCCGTGCCGAAATCACTCGGATCGACGAACCGCTTTTGCGAAAACAGTGGATAATGACGAGGACCCGCAATGCGGAACTGAGCCCCATGATGATGAATCTGTCTTCGGTGGTCGAATGATCAGGATCCGGGATCAACAGAGCATGCTCGTCGTAGAATACTGTTCTGGCCTCTTCGAAGGAAACGCCATGCTTCTTGGCATTGGATGCCGCCTTGCTGGAGTCCCATTCGAAGGAGATCTCGTTCATACATAAAAGAGCAATACATTATATTGCTCATCGCGGCAAGGCATATTTCTGCTTGTATCTAGAAATTGACCCCGGGGAAGCGCGGAGCGCAGAGTCGGGG
>JBMOHI010000061.1:0-9311 GCA_049317925.1 Terrimicrobiaceae bacterium | reverse complement strand
AGAAATCGAAAAAGTCCGCGGCCTTGGTTTTCGCCGGCACGGGGATTCCGAAGGTTATGAAGACCTGCTCACCCTCCATTTCTGCGAGGATGTGTTCGGTGATGGAGTGGCCGGATTCGGTGCGGATCTCGCGTTCGCAGGATGGACAAAAGGCGTGGGCGGCGCGGGGAAAGAACAGCTTCAGGTAATCATTGATCTCGGTGATCGTGCCCACGGTCGAGCGGGTGGTCTTGACCGAATTGGCCTGTTCGATGGCGATGGCGGGCGGAATGCCCTCGATGAGGTCCGCCTTGGGTTTGTCCATCCGCTCCAGAAACTGGCGGGTGTAGGGACTGAACGTCTCGACGTAGCGGCGCTGGCCCTCGGCGTACAGCGTGTCGAAAGCGAGGCTGGATTTGCCGCTGCCGCTGGGACCGGTGACCACAATGAACTGCCCGAGCGGCAGGTCGAGATCGATGCCCTGAAGATTATTTTGACGCGCGCCGCGGACGCGGATGAAGGAAGACACGCCCTAGTTTACGACAGAATCAGGCGGCCGCGCTCTCTTTTGTGGTGTTTTTCAACTCCTCGGTGCGGAGTAACACACGCTGGCGCATGATTTTTCCCGACTTGAACTTCACCGTGGCCCGCGCCGGGATCACGACATCGTGCTCGGGCTTGTGCGGATTGCGGCCCACGCGCGACTTGGTCAGCCGCACTTCAAACACCCCGAAATTGCGCAACTCCACATCCTGCCCTTTGGCCAAGGCATCAGTGATGTAGTCGAGGGTTTTTTGAATGACGTCGAAAACATCCTGCTGCACCAAACCGGTGTCCTTGCTGATCTGGATCACCAGATCCCGTTTTGTGAGGTTTGCCATGAGGATTGCGAATGATTAGTGCGGTTTAGTAAGCAGAAATCGGGCCGAGCGGCAACTGCCTTTCGATTATTTTGCGGTTCGCGCCGTCTCTTGGAGGGCAACACGCAGCGCCGAGAGTGGCTTCACCCAAACTTTGTCCCAAGAGGCAACAGGTTGCGGAAGGCGTTGGGTCCAGTTGGTGTCCCCGATGGAACCGGGAACATTAAAGCGTTCCACCGTGCCGAAAATGTCAGTGATCATGTGCACAACGAGCCACGAATTTGACGCAAAAAGACCACGCAGGAGAATCTCATGGATTTCCGGAGTGAAAGGCTGGGGCAGCTTGATGTCCGGGTGACCGCAAAAATCCATCAGTTCCCACAAGTTATGAATGGCTGCGTCGCGCACCGGCTCGGCCACGTTTCCCGCTGCAGTGACGAGTTCGTCCCAATGAACCTTCAATGGAGGGTGATCGTGCGTGGCATAGGTGGCCAGGCTCAGGCGCTGGTAGTCCCGGCCGGAGGTGAGCCGGTCCCAATTGCGCTCCCACTGCGGAATTTTGAAACCGGGAACCTCCATTTGCTGCAAAGTCGGGCGCACATAAGGGGCCACTTCGCCCAAGTCCTCGGCGATCAGGCGGTGCGTTCCGGTCTCCTCCAGCAACATGCGATACAAGGTTTCCCCGTGACGGCGGTTGTATTCGCGGTTCTCGTCGCTGTCGTCATCGCGATCGACAAAGTGAGGCAATTCCCCGCCGGTGATCTTTCTCGCCTCATCAGGGGTGAGGTCGGTGAACTTTTCATTGTCCTCCGGCCGCCAGGGAAAGCTGTAGATGCGGAAAAATCCCAACGCGTGATCCACCCGCAGGAGGTGAAAAATTCCCATCAGCAGCTTCAACCGGCCACGCCACCAGGCGTAGTTGTCCTTCGCCATCGCCTCCCAGTGGTAGAGCGGAAACCCCCAGTTCTGCCCCCACTTTTCGGTGAATGGATCGGCTTTAAAAACTTTCTCCGGCGGAGCACCGCTCGACCGACCCAGATCGAAGATCCCCGGCGCGGCCCAGACATCCGTGCTGTAAAGGCTCACCCCGACCGGAACGTCACCCATCAGCGCGACATTCAGTCGCTCGGCATGCGCGCGCACGTCCTGCCATTGGGAAAACGCGATCCACTGCACGTACGAATGAAACCGCATCGTGTCACGCATCCGTCGTTTGTCGGCGGCTCCCAGTTCATCCAGCCACAACCGCGCGGCCACGGGAGTGCGATGCTCGGGCGGCCAGTCGGACGACACTTCGGATTCCCCGTGCCAACTCACCAACGCGCGGTGCAGGGCGTAGTCCGCCAGCCACGAGGCGTTGGTTTTTTCAAACTCGGCAAAGGCCTTCACCCGCACCTTGTCTGCCCCGCGGGAGCGGAAATTTTTGAAGGCCGCATAGAGCAACTCGCGCTTGAGTTTCTTGACCGGGCCATACTTCACCGGACCCTCGCGGAGCGCGGAAAGATCGTGCCGCGCGGTGATCGTGGAAAAATCCTCTGGGGTCAAATCGGGCAGGGATTCCGGGGTGACGGCCACGGTGGAAGGTTCCAGCGCCATCGCGCTGAGCAAATTGTACGGGCTGCTGTCGCTACCGGTTTCATTGATGGGCAGGATCTGAACGACGCCGAGTCCCTGCCGGGCCGACCAGGTGATCAGTTCCTTCAGCGCAGCTGTGTCGCCGATGCCTAAATCAACCGCTCCACGCAAGGCGGAGACCGGAGCCAGGACCCCTGCGAGTTTTTTCTCCGGATTCAACTCAAGCACAAAGCCGTCCTACAATGCGAACTTGATCGTGACAATCTCGAACGGCTTCAAATCCAGTCGCACCGCACCCTCGCGCAGGGTCAAGGCCTGTTGTTCGTTTTCAAGCAAGTCGGCCCGCCAGGCTTTGCGCACGGGGAGCGTGGTGGTGAGAACGGCCGGACCGCGTCCGCCCTCGGCCTCGTAAAGCCGCACAATTACGGCCCCGCCGTCTTCCGCGACTTTGACCGCCTCAATGACCGCGCCGTCGCGGCTGGTGCGGAAAAACGAATGCGACGAGGGCAGCGAGCCGTGCCGGGGCTTCGTGTCGCGGACGATGAGGGGAACGTTCAACGCATAGGCTTCCTCAATCACCCGGCCCTGACGCAGATCTCCGGCATGGGGCAGCAGCGCATAGGTGAATTCGTGGGTGCCGCGATCCGCCACCGGATCGGGCGAAACCGGTGCGCGCAGCAAACTCAAACGCAAAACATTGCCCTGGATGTCGTGGCCGTATTTGCAGTCGTTGAGCAGGGCGACGCCATAGCCGGGTTCGGAGAGGTCGGCCCATTTCTGCGCACAGACCTCGAAGCGAGCCAGGTCCCAACTGGTGTTCGTATGGGTGGGGCGTTCAAGGTGACCGTACTGAATCTCGTAGGTCGCACTGGCGGCCCGGATGGCTGCAGGGAACGCGACCTTGAGCATTTTCTGGTTCTCCTGCCAGTCCACCGTGGTGGCGAAATCGAGGCGGGCCGATCCGGCGCGCAGGATGATGCGTTGCTCAAGGCGGGATTTTCCGAAGACCCGCACCAGCCTGACCGTGGTGCGCAGCGGGCCGGATTCGACCAACTCGAGCGTCTCCAGACCGCCGAGCGTCTCGAATTTTTCCTTGTAGAACGCGTCCACATCCCAGGCATCCCACTGGTTCGGGATGTCCTCATGAAGATGGAAAACATTGCCCTCCTCCGCGAGCGCTTCCCGCTTGGCCCGCAAGTCATAGACGCTGCTGAGATGGCCGGCGGCGTTGATCTTCACGCGCACCAGACCGTTCTCGAGCGTGAGGCCTTTGCGGGAGGCCGACACCTTCACCGGAACATCGGTGGCCCGCAGGAAGGCGTCGCTCTTTTCCACCACGACATAGCCACAGGGCGGCACATCGACACTGGCGAGCGTGCCATCGGGGAGATCCACAACTTCGCGGCGGCGGATGCCAAGAGTGTTGGAAATCACCGCCGGATGTTTGAAGGCGCGGGTGTCCACCAGACCTTCGAGCGAGGCGAGGGCGGATTCGCGCACGGATTCGCCCAACTCACGGATGGTTTCGTAATCACGATCGCTGTCGCGATAGACCCAGTTGATCGAGGAGCCGGGAATGATGTCGTGGAATTGATTCAACAAAACCAGTTTCCAGGCGCGGTCGAGGGCGGCGCGGTGGGTGTTTGCCCCCGGCTCGTTCAGGCCGGTGACGTCATACACCGCGCGCTTGGGATCGGCTGCCTGCTCGACCCGTTTGGGCGCGAGGGCGAGGGTCACGGCGTCGAAAAATTCCGCGTCATGCAGCAGGAATTCCGACTTGCGGTTGCCGCGTTTGTTTTTGGCCTGGGTCGTGTAGGTGCCGCGGTGGAGTTCGAGATACAATTCACCCACCCAGACCGGCAGGTCCCGCGCATCGGCCTCGGCTTTCTCGAAAAACGTGATGGCTTTTTCGGAGACCACTTTGGGCAGTCCTTCGAAGTCGCGCAACCGGCGGGCTTTCTCAAGCATCTCGATGGTGGGTCCGCCGCCGCCGTCGCCGAAACCGTAAACGAGCAGCGAGCGTGAGGCGCGGTCGTGGTCTTTGAAGTTCTTCACGTTGTGGGTGAGTTCCGCCGGGCTGATGACTGCGTTATACGTGTCGGCCGGCGGGAAATGGGTGAAGATCTGCGTGCCGTCGATTCCTTCCCACAGGAAGGTGTGATGCGGGAACTTGTTGAACTGGCTCCAGGAAATCTTCTGGGTCAGGAAATACTCGACGCCGGATTGTTTCATGATCTGCGGAAGAGTGGCGGCGTAGCCGAAGACGTCGGGAATCCAGACATCGCGCGTCACGTAGCCGAGTTCCTTCTGGAAATACCGCTTACCGTGCAGGATCTGTCGGACCAGCGATTCGCCGGACGCAAGGTTGCAGTCGGTCTCGATCCACATCGAGCCGACCGGTTCCCACTGGCCGCGGCGGACGGCCTTTTTGATGCGGTCCCAGATGTCGGGATAGTAGGCTTTCATCCAGGCATATTGCTGGGCCTGGGAGCAGACGAAGACATACTCCGGATAGCGATCCATGTAGTCGAGCGCGGTGGAAAATGTGCGGGCGCATTTGCGGATCGTCTCTCGCAGTGGCCAGAGCCAGGCCGTGTCAATGTGGGCATGGCCGACGGCGGAGAGAGTGTGAACGGTCTCGCCATTGCGGCGGCGCAACACTCCGCGTAGGGCGGCGCGGGCCGCCCGGATGGTCGCGGGGTCTTCTGCATCGAAACGATTGACCGATTCGTTCAGCGCCGCGCGCAATTCACCCCGGCGCTGGGAATCCTCGGGGAGGACCATCAGGGCCTCGAAGGCCAGCTTAAAGTCCTGAAAATAGTCAAACGCCTCGCGGTTGAAGCAGGCGAGTTCGGCTTGCTCGAGACGGAAACGAGGCGTTCCGTGATAGTCCGGACGGTTGAGTCCGAGGGTCTCTCCGGCCTCGTTGGTGCCGCCGTTGGCCGCCGCCTCGACAAAAAACTCCAAGCGTTCCCCGCCCTTCGCCTTCGCCGCAATCTCCAACTCGCGGCGGTTGGCATTGATGGCGCGAACCAGTTTGCCATCCTGATAGATGAGGCCCTCGGCCGTGAAACCTTCGCGTCCGTCGTTGGTCAGCCGCACCCGGGCCACAACCTCACGGCCTTTCCACTCGCGTGGAACTTCACCGCGAAAACGGAACCATGAGGTATCCCACAAGGGACCCCACATTCCGCCCACGGCAAAGGGAGCGAACCGGGCCTTGAAGGCCTTCTCCGCCGGGACCGGCTCCCCGCCCACCGCCCAGTGGCCGATTTCCAAGGGCTGCGTGGGGGTGTAAATGAGCTTTTCAATTCGGGAGACAGCGTGGCGGATGCGCCCTTCAGTGAGAACGGGATGTTTTTGCATGGGAAAGGAGGGAAAGCGTAGGCTTCTCTTTTATTCTGTCGAGCGGCTTTCTGGAGTCGGTAGTTTTCCCCCGGACCCGTCGGACCCAGAATTCCGGTGGACATTTCTCTACAGCGGCTATTCATTACCCCTCCGCTGATTTTTCATGTTTAACTGGCTCATTAAGAAAATTGTCGGCTCGAAAAACCAACGCGAGCTGCGCCGTCTCCAGCCCATCGTCCGGCAGATCAACGAGATCGACCAGGGCCTTACCGGCCTTTCGGACGATGCCCTGCGGGCCAAAACCGCCGCTTGGAAGCAGGAACTCTCCGCCATCACCGACAACGACGTCCTGGCCGCGCGACTGACCGAGATCCTGCCCGAGGCCTTCGCCGTCGTGCGAAATGCCGCCCGCCGCCTGACTGACCGCAAGCACACCTTCACGGTCTGCGACCAGCCCATGACCTGGGCCATGGTGCATTTCGACGTTCAGCTCATCGGCGGCATGGTCCTCCATCAGGGCCGCATCGCGGAAATGGCCACCGGCGAAGGCAAGACCCTCGTCGCCACCGCCCCCGTCTATCTCAACGCCCTCACCGGCCGCGGCGTCCATGTCGTCACGGTCAACGACTACCTGGCCAAGCGCGACGCCGAATGGATGGGGCAGCTTTACCAATTCCTCGGGCTCACGGTCGGCATCATCCAGCACGACCAGAATCCCGAACTCCGCCGCGCCCAGTATCAGTGCGACATCAGCTACGGCACCAACAGCGAATACGGCTTCGACTACCTGCGCGACAACGGCATGGCTACCAGCCGCGAACAGCAGGTGCAACGCCCCCACTACTTCGCCATTGTGGACGAAGTCGATTCCATCCTCATCGACGAGGCCCGGACCCCCCTCATCATCAGCGGCCCTGCCACCGTTTCGACCCATCAGTTTGACCGCTTCAAACCTTTGGTCGAACAACTCATCCGCAAGCAGACCATGCTCTGCAACCGTCTCGGCACCGAGGCGAAAGAGCTCTACGACGCCGGGAAAAAGGATGAAGCCGGCCGCGCCATGTTCAAGCTCAAACTCGGCCAGCCCCGCAGCAAAGCCCTCGCCCGCATGATGGAGGATACCGAAATGCGCAAGCTCTGCGACAAGGCCGAACTGGAGTTTTACAAGGACACCGACGGCAAGGCCCGCCTGGTGGAACTCAAAGAAGAACTCTTCTTCACCATCGAGGAACGCCAGCACGACGCCGACCTCACCCAGCAGGGCCGCGATTTTCTAAATCCTGACGACCCCGACGCTTTTGTCCTCCCCGACCTGCTGACCGAATACGCCGACATCGAGAACGACCGCTCTCTCACCGATGCCGAGAAAGCGCAGAAAAAAGCCGCCCGTCAGCAACACACCGACGCCCAGGCCGAGCGCATTCACAACATTTCCCAGCTCCTCAAGGCCTATTGCCTTTACGAAAAAGACGTCGAGTACGTCGTGGAGGAAAACAAGGTCATCATCGTGGACACCTTCACCGGCCGCAAGATGCCCGGCCGCCGCTGGAGCGACGGACTCCACCAGGCCGTCGAGGCCAAGGAAGGCGTGCAGATCGATCGCGAGACCCAGACCCTCGCCACCATCACGATCCAGAACTATTTCCGCCTCTACCAGAAACTCGCCGGTATGACCGGCACCGCTGAGACCGAGGCCAACGAGTTTCACGACATCTATCAACTCGACGTCAACGTCATCCCGTCAAACCGCGTCATCCGCCGAATCGACGAGAACGACCGCATCTACAAAACCCGCCGCGAAAAATACAACGCCGTGGTCGAGGGCATCAAAGGAGCCCACGCCAAAGGCCAGCCCGTCCTCGTCGGCACCGCCAGCGTCGAGGCCTCCGAACTCGTCTCCCGCATGCTCAAGCGCGAGAAAATCGCCCATACTGTTCTCAACGCCAAATACCACATGCAGGAGGCCGAGATCGTCCAGCGCGCCGGTCTTAAGGGCGCCGTCACCATCTCGACCAACATGGCCGGCCGCGGCACCGACATCAAACTCGGCGAAGGTGTCACCGACCTCGGCGGCCTTTACGTCATGGGAACGGAACGCCACTCGTCCCGCCGCATCGACCGCCAGCTCCGCGGACGCTGCGCCCGTCAGGGCGATCCCGGCATGTCCCGTTTCTACGTCAGCTTCGAAGACGAACTCATGCGCAATTTCGGGGCCAGCGACCGCATGACCAAGATCATGGAGACCTTCGGCCTCAAGGAAGGCGAGGAACTTGAGCATCCCTGGCTGAACAAAAGCGTCGAAACCGCCCAGAAGCGCGTCGAGCAGCGCGATTACATGGTCCGCCGCCGCACTCTCGAGTTTGACGACGTCATGAACCAGCAGCGCGAAGTGGTCTATGGCTACCGCCAGGAAGTCATGGACTCTGCTGCCCCGCGCGACCTCATCGTGGAAGTCATTGAGGAGATGGTGCCCAAGAAAGTCGCCGAATACCTCGACGCCACCGAAGGTGAGGAACCCGACCATGCCGGCCTCCTTAATTGGATCAATACCACCTTTCCGCTCGGCCTCTCCGCCGCCAAGGCTGCGCTGGAAACCCGCTCCGTCGCGGAAAACGGCGTCTGGCTCGCGAAAGTTGTGCGCGACGCCTACGACAAAAAAGCCGCCATGGAACACGCCGAGGCCCTCCGTGGACTGGAGCGATACGTTATTCTCAATGCCGTGGACCGCCTCTGGCAGGAACACCTCTATGCCATGGACGGCCTGCGCGAAGCCGTCTATCTCCGCGCTTTCGCCCAGAAAGATCCCCTCGTCGAATACAAAAACGAGGCCTTCTCCATGTTCAGCGAATTGATGGACAGCATCAAATTCGAAGTCCTCAACAACCTCTTCCGCAGCACCACAAATCTCCAGGCTTTCGAAAACCTCCTGCGCAGCATGCCGCAGAATCTCCTGCAGGCCGACTTCCCCGGTGCCACCCCTCAACACCCCCAAGTGCAGGCCCAGCCCTCCCAAGGCGGCGAATCCCTGGCCCCCGAGCCGCCCAAGATCGAACTCCCGATCAAGCGCGAGATGCCCAAAGTCGGCCGCAACGACCCCTGCCCCTGCGGCAGCGGAAAAAAATTCAAGAGCTGCTGCGGACGGACTGCTTAACCTCGCCGCCTCTGGCGTCCTGCGGCCCACCGACACGAACAAAGCGGAATTAGAAGCTTTGCGCGTGGAGGATTGGCTCCGTCAATCGGAGCCTGCGAAAATCAATTCCCCTCCGGATTATGCGCCGCGCGCGATCCGTCGGTGAAATTTGGAGCGGGTGAAGGGACTCGAACCCTCGACATCAACCTTGGCAAGGTTGCACTCTACCAACTGAGTTACACCCGCGATAAAGAAGTGGTAGAATAACCGTATCGCCCGAAACGTCAATGGGCCTTTTTACTACATTCGGCCCAGGTAGAGCACGGTGGTAGGAGTGGGGGAGCCGCCCAGGGGTTCGAGCGAGATGGCCAAAGCGGCCACCGGGCTGGTGGTGCGTGGCGCACGGAAGGTGGCGCGGG
>JBMOHI010000060.1:0-9369 GCA_049317925.1 Terrimicrobiaceae bacterium | reverse complement strand
CAGGAGGAGTTGATTGTCGATCCGGGGGCGGATGCCACCCGAGCCGCGCAAATCGAGGCCGCGGTGGGCGGACTGCGCCGCTCGCTGGGAATCGCCGCCAAGTTGCCGGTGAATTTTTGTCTGCCGTCGCAGTCGGTCTTCACCCGGTTTGTCAAATTGCCCGGCGCGAGCCCCGAGGAGGTTGACGACATTATCGGCTTTGAGGCGCAGCAGAACGTTCCTTTCCCGATCGACGAGGTGGTGTGGGACTACCAGATCATGGGCGAGCCCAAGGACAATAACTGGGACGTCGCGTTGGTTGCGATCAAAGCGGATCAACTCGGGGAAACCAATACGGCGGTCAATACCGCGGGCTTCAAGAGCTCGGTCATCGACGTGGCCCCGATGGCGCTCTACAATGCCTTCCGCTATAATTATAGTGATCTGTCCGGCTGTTCGCTGTTGGTGGACATCGGAGCCCGCACCACGAATTTGATTTTCATCGAAGGGCAGCGCGTTTTCAGTCGCAGTATTCCGGTCGGCGGCAGCACCATCAGCGCCGCCATCGCCAAGGAGTTCAAGCAGGACATCCTGGTCGGCGAGAAGCTGAAATTGGAAAAAGGCTTTGTCGGGCTCGGCGGGGCCTATGCCGATCCGGAAGATCCCACCGAGGCGAAAATTTCCAAGATTGTGCGTAACACGATGACCCGCCTCCACGCGGAGATCGCCCGCTCGGTCAGTTTTTACCGGCAGAACCAGGCGGGCAGCGCGCCCGTGCGGGCCTATCTGAGCGGCGGAACGGTCAGCCTGCCTTACATGGTGGAGTTTTTCAGCGAGAAGTTGCAAATGCCGATCGAGCATTTCAATCCGCTCCGCAACGTCACCGTGGCCGGTGAGCAGACGGCGGCGGTGGTAGCCGACAAGGCCCACACTTTCGGCGAAGTTGTGGGTTCGGCCCTGCGTGCGCTCGAGAATTGTCCGATCGAAATCAACCTTCGCCCCTTTACCGTGGTGCGCGAGCACGACTTGGCGAAACGCAAACCCTTCCTCATTTTGGCGGCGGTCTGCTTGCTGCTGGCCCCTGCCGCCTGGTGGTTTTATTACAACCGGGCTGCCTCGATCACTCAGGAAATGCTGGACGCCGTCAACGCGGATGTGGGCAAACTCGAAGCGATCGCCAACCAGTTCACCAGCTTGGAGGACGAGGGCAAGAAATTGCAGGAAACCGCGGCGCCCCTCATCCTGGCCTCGACCGAGCGGGCCGCTTGGGCCGCCATCCTGGACGAACTCGGCACCAAATTGCCTAAACGGTTTATCTGGGTCACCAAACTCGAGCCCCAATCCGAAGGCAAGGTGATCAACCTTGGCGGGGCCGCGGGCCCGACATCCTCCGCGCCGACCGCACCACCCAAGCCGGGCGGTGCCCCGGCCGGACCGGCTAAGATTGACTCCCTGCTGGTCAGCGGACTCTACCTGGCCAACCCACCGAATAGCAAAGAGGCCAAGGTCATCGACGAATTTGTGGACCAGCTCCAGACTTCCGAGATTTTCAAAGTCAATGACCGTGACAAGTCGAAGGATGTCCGGAGCACGATCGACGGCTCGAGTTGGGCTTATACCTACTCGTTCATCCTCCCCTTGAAAACCCCGATCACACTGCCATGAAGTGGATTCAAGAAAACCCATTCCTGGCCGGCCTGACTGCCGTCACCCTTGCCGGGGTCGCGGCTTTGACCTTTCTTCTGACTCAGTCCCTCGCGCTTTATCAGCAAACCTCCGAACAATACGTTCAAGCCGTGCAGAAGCTTCATAGTCTGCAGAACCGCACGCCGTTTCCCAGCAAGGAGAATTTCGATAAAAGCAAGGCCCTGGCGGAGCAATACAAGACCGAGCTGAATGGATTGCGGGAGCAGTTGGCAAAGATGGAGCTACCGCTCAATCCGGATATCAAGCCCCAGCAATTTCAAGACGACCTGCGCGCTACCGTTAACCAGACCACGGAAAAAGCCACCGCCGCCGGTGTGACGCTGCCTAAGGATTTCTACCTAGGATTCGGACAGTATGCCAACTCTCTGCCCAGTGAACGGGCCGCGCCCGCCCTGGCCCGCCAGTTGGCGGTGATCAACAAGGTAGTCATGGGACTCATCGATCTGAAGGTTCAATCCATCGACAACCTTGACCGCCGTCTGCTTCCCGAGGAAGCGCCGCCGGGAGCGGCCGGAGGACAAAAGAAAGCGGAGATCCTGGAGCGCTATCCCTTCGACCTGACTTTCACAGCAGAACAAGCCAAGTTTCGCGTGGCCTTCAATTCTCTGGTGAATTCGGATCAGTTTCTGCTCATTCGCGGCCTGAGTATTCAGAACAGCAATCCGGCCGGTCCTCTGATTGTGCAAACAGATAAGACCTCGTCCGCCGCCGCGGACCTCACGCCCGGGAGCCCGTCCACCCCGGAAGGCAAGGCCAATGATCTCAACGTCATCCTCGGACAGGAGTTGGTCAAAGCCACCCTGCGGATCGAGATTCTCGATTTCGCTGAACCCGCGGAGGCCAAGAAATAACCGGTTATGGAGTGGCTGAAGACAAATTACGAACGGGCTGCCCTGGCTTTTGCGATCTTGGCCCTGCTGGTTTCCAGCGGGTTGATCATCAGCAATGTGAACAGTTTCCCCGAGCAGTTCGCCGGAAGGGACAGTTCCAAACCGAAAGACAACACAATCAAGCCCTATCCGTCGGAAACCCTGACCTCAGCCTCATCGGTGCTCAAGGGACCCCCCAATTGGCTCGTGCACGACGGGTCTCTGCTGGTTTCCCGTCCCTATGTTTTGAAGGAGGATGGAAACGGCGGCAACACGCTGATCGACCCAACCGAGAGCCCGGAACCACTCCATCCGCCCCTTACGAACGCCTGGCTGATCGACAACAGTCTGGCTTACTGGGAGCGGGACATCAAAGAGCAGGACCCCGACGAGGACCGGTTCAGCAATCTCGATGAGTTTCTGGCCGGCACCAATCCGCGCGACAAGAATTCGGTTCCGCCGTATTTCACCAAGCTTCAGCTTCTCAAGTTCATTTCCAAGCCCTTCCGGCTCATCTTCACCGGGAGCCCTGATGACGGCCAGACTTTCACCATCAATACCAAGGACCTCAAGACCAGCACCCAGTTTTTGGAAAAGGGCCAGATGATCAAAGGCACCCCTTATAAAGTGGTTGGGTATGAGAAGAAAAACACCATCGAGAACGAGATCGAGAAGGACGTTTCCGAGTTGACCATTGAGAACACCGAAGACGGTCGGAAGATTGTTCTCGTGACCAGGAAGGAAGCCAATGACCCGACCTCCTTCGGGGAATTCCTTTATCTCTACGATGGATCGAAGTTCACCGTGAAGAAAGAGGATGAGTTCACCCTCGCTCCGGAATCCGACCGCAAGTATAAACTCATTGACATCTCTGAAGGAGAATCCTTAATAAAGGACCAGAAAACCGGGGAACAACACAAAATTCCTAAGGTGCAATGAGCCGCAGCCTGCCTGACCATGCGCGCCCTAAACAATCGCGTCCGCCTACGGATCGGAGATGATTCCCCGAGCCGCCCCCTTTAACTGCCTTTACGCCTATACCGCCTTGACCATGAAGTTGCCAATCCTCACTGTAACTGCAACCGTTGTTTTGACTTTTTGTCCGGGTATCAGTTCCGCGCAACAATCCGGAGTTCAAAGCGCGGCCGAACGCGAAATCCGCCGGCAGGAATCCATGGCCGATTACGCGCAAAAAGCGGTCACCAAGGGCAACGAGGCGATGACTGGCCACGATTACGAAAGCGCCTTTGCCTATTTCAAAAGTGCCGTGGACGTTCTCCCCAGCAGCGGTGTCGCCACACAGCCCGTCCGTGAAGCTGCACTCGACGGGTTCAGCCGCGCGGCGGTGAAACTGGCCGAACAACGCATCTCCGAAGGCCGTTTTCAGGATGCCAACACCACGGTTCTGGTCGTTTTGGAAGATCGCTACAACCCGAATTACGGTCCGGCCCTCGCCTTGCAGAAGAAACTCAAGGAACCCACCACCTTCAACAAGACCCTCACGCCCGGCTTCATCGCCAATGTGGAGGAGGTCAAGCAGCTCCTTTCCGAAGCGGATGGGTTTTATGCCTCCGGCCGATACGACCTGGCTTTCAAGCGTTACGAGCAGGTTTTGAATATCGACAAATACAATATCGCCGCCCGCCGCGGCATGGAACGCGTCAATGCCGCCCGGATCAAATACGCCGACACAGCCTACAACGAGGCCCGCGGTGATATGATCCGTCAGGTGGATAAAGGGTGGGAAATGCCGGTGCGCCGCTTTGAAGTTGGTGCCTCCACCATCATTGAACAGCCTCAAATTGACACCCGTGGCACCTCGTTGATCAATCGCAAACTCGACGAAATCACCATTCCCCGCATTGATTTTCAGGACGCTACCATCCGGGAGGCTGTCGATTTCATCAAGCAGCGTTCCGCTGCTTTGGACACCACCGAGCAGGATCCTTCGCGCAAGGGGATTAACATCGTCCTCAAGTTGTCTGCGGATGCTCCGGAGGCCAACTCCCGCATCACCCTGGCTCTGACCGATATTCCTCTGCGGGCGGCCATTGACTACGTCGCCAAGGCGGCGAACCTCAAGCTCAAGATCGAGCCCTACGCCGTCGCGATCGTTCCCCAGTCCGAATCCACCGATATTCTCATCACCAAGGAATACAAGGTCCCTCCGAGCTTCATCACGGCATTACCCGCCTCCTCCTCGGGCGGCGGCGCATTGCCCGGAGCCGGCGGCGGGGGTCCCACTGTTGCCCCGGGATCCCAACCGCAAGTGGCGGAACGCTCGGGAGCCAAGCAGTTTCTCGAATCATCCGGCGTGACCTTTCCGCCTGGAGCCAGCGCAAACTTCCTGACCAGCACAAGCAAGCTGATCGTGAAAAACACGCAGGCCAATCTGGATATCATCGATTCTCTCGTCGAAAACTCGCTGACGACTCCGCCGACCCAGGTCGAGATTGAATCCAAGTTTCTCGAGGTCACGCAGAACAATCTGAACGAACTGGGTTTCGACTGGCTTCTTGGTCAGTTTGCCCTTCCCTTCGGAACCGGGGTTTATGGCGGCGGCGGAACTGAGGGGCTTGGTCGCAACATCAACGGAAACTCTTTCCCGCTTCTCAATCCGGGAACGGCAGGAACGGTGTCCACGCCCATTGGCGCGACCAGCGCCACTTCGGGGCCGCTCACGGGTGGAAACCGCTCGGGCACCGGGGCGATCAGCGTGAACGCTGTGGATGCGCTTCTTTTCGGATCGCCTATTGGACCGGCTCCAGGCATCCTCTCGGTTGCCGGCATTTTCACGAATCCCCAGTTTCAAGTCGTCATGAGAGCGCTGAATCAACAAAAGGGTGTGGATTTGGTCAGTGCCCCGAAGGTGACAACCAAGAGTGGCCAACGGGCCACTGTGCAGATCGTCCGCGAGTTTCGTTATCCGTCGGAGTTTGATCTGCCTCAGGTGACGCAGACACCCGGTTCGGTCTACACCCCGGCGACGCCGACCACGCCTACGGCTTTTGAAACAAAACCGATCGGAATCACTCTGGAGGTTGAGCCCACCGTCGGTCCGGATGGCTACACCATCGACCTTATTCTCTCACCCCGAATCGTGGAGTTCGACGGATTCATAAACTACGGCAGTCCGATCAACACTGTCGTCACCGCTATTGGCTTGGGAATCAATGCCTCCTTCCAGGTTACGTCCAACACCATCAATCAACCCGTCTTCTCCACCCGGGAAGTGACCACCGAGGTTACCGTTTACGACGGACAGACGGTGGTGCTGGGCGGCTTGATGCGCGAGGATATTCAAAAAGTCGAAGACAAAGTCCCTATCATTGGCGACATTCCTCTCGCTGGCCGCCTTTTTCGTTCCAACTCCGATCAGCATGTCAAGCGCAACCTGATCATGTTCGTGACAGCGAGCCTCATGGATCCCGCCGGACAGCCATTGATCAAGGTGGATGATGAAAACAAGATTGTGCCGGAAGCCAGTTCCGCTGGCCTGGAGTCGGAAGCAATTCCCGGTGACCCGAGTACAATCCCGCTGGCCCAATAAGTTTATCCACCGATTATGATGCCTCTTCTGCCCTTCTTTAGTTCCAGCCGGTCCGCCTCGGTCGCATTGCTTCTGACCGTTCTCGCTCCCCAGTTGCCTCTGCAGGCCCAGCAGGGAAATTTGGAATCTCTCGCCAACCGTGAGATTGTTCGCCGGCAGGAGGACTTGGTTGTTGCGGATCAGCTTATCAAGAAAGCGGATAGGGCCGCGGCCGAAAAAGACTACGAGACCGCTTATGTGAATTATCTCGATGCGCTCGACCGGATTCCCGCTGGTGCCGCCACCGACACTCTCAGGACGGAAACCGTGGGCAAGTTCAGCAGAATCGGGCTTCTTTACGCTGAACAATTGATCGCCAATGGCAAGTATTCCGACGCGGAACGGGTGGCTAAAACCATCCTGCTTCCCGAGTATGACCCTGCCAACAAGGCCGCGGTCCGCCTGCTTTCGAATCTTGAGCAATCGGATTTCTACAATAAGACCATCACCCCGCAGTTCGCCACGGACCGCGAAGAAGTGACGAAACTGCTTTATGAAGCGGAAGGATTTTACCAATCGGGCCGCTTCGATCTCGCCCTCAAGCGATACGAACAAGTCCTCGATATTGATCGGTACAACATTGCCGCCCGCAAGGGAATGGAGCAGGTCAACTCCGACAAGACGAAATACTACGGCGAAGCATACAATGAAACCCGCAGCCGGATGCTCTGGCTGGTAGACCGGTCGTGGGAGCGGCCCGTGCGCCATTTTCAAGGTGGTCGCTCGACCAGCGTCGATATGGCAGCTCGTGGGGGTGTCCGCGGAACAGAAGTCATCACGGCCAAGCTGAATCGCATTATCATTCCGAAAATCGATCTGCGGGACACCTCGGTTCGCGAGGCGGTTGAGTTTCTTAAACAACGCAGTAAGGAATTGGATTCCTCGACGGACGACCCGAAGGACAAACGAGGGGTGAATATCGTTCTGAAACTCGATAACACCGGAGGCACCGTTCCAACTCCTGATCCCGCGGCCCCTGCTCCTGCGGATGGTTCTTCCCCTGTGGCACCCGCTGGAGGCAATGCCGATACCAAGATCACTCTTTCCCTTTCCAATGTTCCCTTGGTTGAAGCTCTTCGCTATCTGACTGAGCTTTCCGGATTGAAATACAAGATCGAGCCCTATGCCGTCTCCATTGTCCCCATCACAGAGAACACGACGGATCTCGTGACCAAAGAGTATCGCGTCCCCCCCGGATTCATTCCCGCCAATTCGGCCCCCGGTTCGGATGCGGCCACCCCCGGCGCTCCCATTGATGCGACCAGCGCCCGGATCGGCGGCAGGACCAACGCACAGGAATATCTCATTTCTCAAGGCGTTCCTTTCCCCGCGGGTTCCTTCGCGCAATACGTTCCTGCCGGCAGCAAATTGATTGTTCGCAACACCCCCGACGCTGTTGATTTGATCGACTCCTTGGTCGACGCCACAGTCGGGGTCCAGCCGACACAGGTGGAAATTGAGTCCAAATTTCTTGAGGTCACTCAGAATAATCTCAAAGAACTGGGATTTGACTGGCTGCTCGGGCCGTTTGCCATTGGCGGCGGCACCTATGGGAGCGGGGGCACAGTGGGTGGCGGCATTGCTGATGTCGGGGGAAGTCCCGTCACCGGAACCTATCCGGCTGCGGCCAATTATCCCTTTGCCGGACCGGGGGGAATTCCCATCGGAGCGGGGGATCCCTCCGTGGGCAATAGTGGCTATCCCTTGACCGGGGGAAACCGCACAGGGGTCGGAAACAGCGCGTTTTCCGCTGTCACCGCCAACAGCATTGACGCCCTCATCGCCGGCATTCCCCAGGGTGCAAATTTTGCCGCTCCCGGAATTTTTGGTCTTTCCGGCATCTTCACCAGCCCGCAATTCCAGGTCGTCATTCGCGCTCTGAACCAGAAAAAAGGTGTCGACCTGATGTCGGCCCCTAAAGTCACGACAAAAAGTGGCCGGAAAGCTCTTGTTCGCGTTGTCCGCGAGTTTCCCTATCCCACCGAGTTTAACCCGCCCGAACCGCCACCACCCACTACCTCGGATAGCATTGTGGTTCCGGTCGTTGGTACGATCACTTCCCAAGGTATCGTGACACCTTCGACTCCCACGGCGTTCGAAACCAGAAACCTTGGTGTCACCCTCGAGGTCGAGCCGATTATCGGGCCAGATGGTTATACGATCGACTTGAATCTTTCCCCGGAAGTTGTCGAGTTTGATGGCTTCATCAACTACGGATCGCCGATCTTGGGGCCGATCATCACCCCGGCCCTGACCATTGGATCAACCGTGCTGACATCAAACGTTATCAATCAGCCGATCTTTTCGGTTCGTAAAGTGACGACAAGCGTCAGCATCTGGGACGGACAGACGGTGGCCCTGGGCGGCCTGATTCGTGAAGATGTGCAAAAAGTTCAGGATAAAGTCCCCCTCCTTGGTGACATCCCCCTGGCCGGACGACTCTTCCGTTCCAACGTCGATCAAAAGATCAAACGCAACCTGATCATCTTTGTTACCGCGCGCCTGATGGACGCCGAAGGCCGCCCGGTGCGTCAGGATGATGAGTCGGAGGAACCGGTCGAACCCTTGGGCCTTCCGCAGGAACTTCCTCCGCCCGTATTCGAAACTGCCCGCGGTCCTGGGAAGTAGCATTTGGGCCGGGGCCGGGTGGGAGAGACGGCGCTCAGGGCCGTGAATCATTTCCGTCCGCATTATGCCTATCCTCGGAATCACAGGAGGTATTGCCTCTGGCAAGTCCACGTTCCGCGAACTCCTTCTCGAACGGGTCGATGCGGATTCGTTCGACACGGATGCCTGTGCGCGGGAACTGCTGGAGGAGGATCTCGCCATCAAGGATCAGATTCTTCAAAAAATCCATCCCAGAGCCTATGACAGCGAAGGCAAGCCTGACCGCCCATTGCTGCGGGAGTTGATTTATCAGGACGCCGCCAAAAAACGCACCATGGAAGCCATTCTTCACCCGGTCATCCGTCAGCGCTGGTCGCAACAGGCGTTGGAAGCTTCGGCCGCGAGCCGGATTTTCGTAGTGGATATTCCATTGCTCTTCGAGACCAAGGCCGAGTCACTGTTCGATCTGATTGTGACGGTGGCGTGTTCGCTGGATGTGCAACTCACCCGGCTCTTTTCCCGCCGGGGTCTGTCGCCGGAGATTTCGCAAAAAATCATTGCCTCCCAGATGCCTCTCGACGTCAAGATGGCCCGTTCCCATCATGTCATCTGGAACGA
>JBMOHI010000059.1:0-9517 GCA_049317925.1 Terrimicrobiaceae bacterium | reverse complement strand
GTAACAGTGTAGACCGCGTTGACTCCGGCGTTGCTGCCGGCATTCGCGCCGTTCACCGTCCACCAATCCTTGAATCCGCTGGTGCGGTAGGCCGAAATCGCGGTGGTCGAGCCGACGAAATTGCTCGCGCCTTCATCCTCGGTGTCGCTGCCGCTGTAAGAGGCAAAGTTTCCGGCGACCTGCCAGAGTTTCCCGGTATTCGGATCGCGCATCCAGGCGGCAGTCAGGCGTCCGCCTTTTTCTTCAAAAAGGGCGAAGATCCGGCTGCTGAAGAGCAGATATTCGAGGGAGCCATCGAGATCGACATCCGTGGCCTCGGCCCCGAGCGTCGAGGAGGTCGCCGCCCCGGCCCATTGTTGGACGCGGGCATACACCTTGGCAAAACGGGCCTGCGAGTGGGTGATCCTGGCAAAGCCGGCGAGGGTTTGTCCGGTGCCCGTATCCGGCGAGATGTACACTCCGGTGCTGTATTTGCTCAGGTCGTTATTGGTTGTGTTGTGAAAGGCGGTCTGGAACATCGCGCCATGGAAAACCGTTCCGGCAAGATCACCGAGGCCGGCCACAAAGGGCGCACCCGCAATAGACAGCCAGGTTGTGTTGGCGTGACCGCTGACGCCTACCTGTCCGAACGCGGTGGCGGCTCCAAACGTGCGGCCGGCCAGACCTTCTTCATTAGCGGAGCCGAAATACCAGTTGTCATAATTTTCCTGGGTGGCGTGGTCGATCCAGTCCTTCGCGCTCTGAACAAGGTTCTGTCCGGTTCCGCGGTTGACGGTGCCCCAGGTCGAGGCCGTATTGCCATCGAGACCCCGGTAGGCCACCTGGCCGTTGACAATTTCTCCGGCGGTCACCACCCGGACCCAGGGCCGGCTCGCCAGCCAGCGCACGTTGGTGTCATAGGACGAAACCTTGGCGCTGTTGGTAAAGTCGGCGAGGTCGCGCCAGAGAACGACCACCTGGTCCTGCACGGAGGCGCGGGCCCGCCGCGAGAGCAGTTCCCGCACGGCTTGCGGCGAACCTTCGTCCTTCGTTTGATCAAGGTATTCAGATGTCTCGTCATGGATGGGGAACACCTTGAGATTGTTGACCTCATTGATACGGAATCCATCCGTACCGAGCGCGGAGGTCCGGCCGAACCATTTGACAAAATGCCGGCTCTGGTCAGCGAACGTGTAGCCGTAGCCGAGTCCGCCAATGATGCCGAGCGTCTCGTCGTCAAGCACGCGTTCGGGGGCCCAGAAGACCGACCGCGAGGCCGTGGGGGAACCATTGCCATAGATTGTGTCGAGGAACTTGTTGGCTAGCGAGATATTCGAGGTGTTGAACGCGATGGGAAAATACTCCGGCACGTGATCGGAGAAGGTTGACCCGAGGATCTGAACCTTACCCGTGGCGGCAAGGGCGGCGATGCGGGCGTTTAATGATGGTCCGTCGTTCAATGCATTTGGTGTCGGATTCTTGGCCCATTGCAGGGCGGAGGCCAGGGTCGGGGTGAGATGCAGCGTGAGCGCCGCATTATAGTCCTCGTGGGTTTTGGCGAGATTCGCGTAACCGCTGGTTCCGTTGTGAACCAGTGCCTGCATCGTGCTGCCCGGTTGAATCGCCTGGTTTCCGTGGGCCAGGAGCATCACCTTGGCGGACTTGCCGCGGTCGTTGGCGCTGGAACGTCCGAAGTAACTGGTCAGTTTTCCGGTGAGGCGGATGCGGTCCTGATCCTTCCAGTAGTCGGAGGCTAGCCAGTCATCGCCGATGCTGTCGCGGATGTCATTTCGTCCGCCGAGGTCTCCAGGACCGACCGGGCTGTTCTGGGTTCCATCCCGCGTGGTAAAGACCTGGAAGTTGAGGCTGGCGGGATCGCCCAGCCATCCGCCATCAATCAAGGCCTGGCGCTCGACGGCGATTTCGACCGCATCATAGCGGCTCGACCAGGCCACGGCGTTCAGTCCATTGGCGGCCATACCGCGGCGCTCCACTCCGTAAGCATACGGATCCTGGATATCCGTCGTGGTGTTATTGGACCGGTTCAGATCGACGGAAACACTGCCGGAATTTGTCGCATACGCGCCCACGACCACTTCCCAGCCCATGTCGGTCGCGATGTCCACGCTGTCGGGCAACGCGCGTTCGCCCACGGCCGGGTTGCCGGTGTCGATCACGATGTAGGCATCGAGTTCGCCCTGCTCGGCGTAGGCGACGAGGTCGAGAAAATCGATGCGGAAGTATACTTTGCCATCGCCGTTCGTTTCGATTGCGCCACCGTCGCGGAAGGAGAAAGCCACGATGTCGCGGGAGGCGTCGAACCCGTTGGTGCGATAGACATCCGCGCCCTGACTTCCCCCCTCGTTGTATTCGTCGAGGGCCAGAAGGTCGGTGTGTTTCCAATCGACGAAGGTTCCGATGTTAATCGTCCCCTCGCCACCGCCCGAACCAATGACCGTCACCTGGGTGGGGTTGGTTCCATTAACAAGCTCTTCGGCATTATTGAAACTATCGCCGTCCGGATCCCCCAGGGCGCCGTCCCGGATGACGCCATCCGCCGCGGTCGCGGTCCGGAAGTTGTCGGTCCCGTTGTCGAGCGGATTGAGTCCGTATTGGACCTCCCATCCGTCGGGCAGACCGTCGCCGTCGGTGTCGGCTTTGAGCGGATTCGTTTCGGTCCACGCTTCGCCCGCGTCGTAAGTGCGGTCGCCATCCGTGTCGCCGTCGATCACGCCATTAAAGTTTTTATCCTCCCCGTATCCGTCGCTCAATCCGTCGCTGTCCGAGTCGGCCTTGGTCGGGCTGGTCTCGGTCCAAGTCTCGAAAGAATCGATGACCGTGTTTGGCCAGTCGCCCGCATTCGGACGGGCGGTGGCGTAAGCCGTGCGGCCCGCGGTTAGCGGAAGGGTTTTGCCATCTCCGTCGGTCCAGCCATTGCGGTTCGCATCTTCCATGCCATCCGCCAGGCCGTCGCCATCGGTGTCCGGATTGGTCGGGTCAGTCACCGAACCGGCCGCCTGACGGGTCCGGCTGTCGCCCTGGCTGGCCGAACCCACCCCGGGAACGAACCCATTGTTTTCCAGCACGGCGTAGAGAGGAGGATCCAGGTCTCCGATGAAATTCTTAAAGCCATCGGCATTGGTGTCGGCGTTTGGGTCAGTTGGAGGATTGACCGCGGTGCGCCAACCGACTTCGAGACCATCGGGCAGACCGTCACTGTCGGAATCCGGGGTATTCGGCAGGCTCCGGCCAAAGGCGTTGTAAACATGCACGTCGCCGTTCGTCCACGTCTCGGCATTGCCGACAGGGAGCGCTTTCGCATTGGTCTCATCGATGTCCACCAGTCCGTCATCATCATCATCGTTGGATTCATCGGTATCGGTCCCGACGGTTTCGCGCAGAACCACCCGGGCACTCCGCGTCGCGACGACCGGCTCCGCGCCGCCGGTGGTGGCAGCCAGCAAGTAGTTTCCGGGAGCGGTAATCCGCCAGGGGAAATCCCAGACCTTGGTGTTTCCGGTCACGGTAACCGTCGGCCCATCCCAAACGTTGTTGCCATTGGTATCGACCAGCGAGGGCTGTTCGTTGGCGTCCCAAACACTGTCTTCATCAAGGTCCGTGAAGGGCTCCCCGACATCGTGCTGCTGGTTGGCATTCGTATCGGTGTAAGGTTCCTCCCCGTCGAACCGGCCGTTGCCATTGGCATCAGTGTAGGCCTCGTTGAGTAATTCGAGGGCGGGCGAGCCGCTCAATGACAGGCTGGCCACCGAGGCGCTGGTATTGACGCGAACCGTATAGACCACCGCGTCCGGTCCTGGGAGATCCGGCAGGACGATCTCTACCGGCTTGCCATCCGAGTCGAGTTCGGCCGGCTGGGTAATGTTGACAAACGGTTTGGTGCTCGGGCTCGCCTTGACGGTGCGCAGGGCGGTGAGAATCCGGTTGTCGGGCTCGGGGAAGCGATATTCGACCTTCAGTTCGTGCAGGTAGTCGTCGATGTCATTGTAGAGATTGGGCAGGGGAATGGAGAGCTCATGAAAGGCACCGCCCGCTCCGAAGTCGCCGTAGTTGATCGAAAAATCACTGCGGTTGATGATCACGGAACCGGCCGAAACGGTGAACCGGTTTTTCAGCTCCGTCGCGCTCAGGCCCGCAGCAAGGACTTTCGAGAAATAGACCTTCATGGTGTAATTGTCGTCAACCCGGTCGCCGTCATTTTGCGGCCATGCGATATTGATCCGTTCGAGCGGTCCGGCGGTCTGCACGGTGCGGACGACGTCGGTGAAATGTCCGGCGGCGGGAGAGAGGGAGAAATTGCGGGAGGACGACGCTTCGAGCAGCCGGAATGTGAGCGTCGCGGTGCCGGACGCCGGGATGTTGGTATAGCGGATGCGCCACTCCTTTTGATAGGCGCTGGTCACGGCGGGATTGGCGGTGACCTCCGTCGCGCGTCCCCAGGCGACCGGTGCGGCGGCATCGAAAACGCCGTCCCCGTCCAGGTCGGTGAAATCCTCGCCGGACTCGCGGGTGCCATTCTGGTTGGCGTCGACAAACGGCTCAAATCCGTCGCCGTTTCCATTGAGTTGCCGCGTGACACCGTCGTTGTTGCCCGCCTCGCTATCGGCGATGTTGAACCAGACTTCCTCCACGGTGGCGTCCGTGCGGATCACGATCTCATAGCTGGAGCCGCCCACGGTGTCGCCGTTGTTCTGCGGAAAGGCCACTTCGCCTTCCGGGGTCTGGGTGTCGTAATAGAACGTCTGAGTGAGGGTCTGATAGAGATCCGCCGCCCCGAGGCTGCGTCCGCCGGCTCCCTTCGGCAATAATGCCTTGGCGCGGATGACGTGGAAACCCTCCCGCAGGCCGGTGGTCAGGGAGTTGTAGTCGGCGTGCGCGTGATACGCCACCGTTGCAGGATCCCAGTTCTCGACCTTGAAGGTGGTGAGCATCTGCTTTTTGTAAGCCACGGAAGCCGCATCGCCGGGCCACCAGGAAGGCGAACCGGTTTTGAAAACCCCGATCTTGTAACGGCTCGTGCCGGGGATGAAGTCGTCGGGCATGGTTGCGCTGGCCCACCAGTTGAAACCACTGCCGCTCTGCGCGGCCTGGTAATTCAATTCAACAGCCTTGGTCCGGCCCCGTCCGATTCCCCCCGCGCCCTCGGGAAAATACGTCGCGTCGGTTGTGTAATAGACGAACATCTTGTATCCGGCGCCAACCGAATTGACCTTGGCCCACAGCTTGCGGGTTGCCGCGTCGTACTGATTAAAGCCTGCACCGTCCACCGCCGCGACCGGATCGTGATAAATGAACGAGGCGGTTTGTCCGCCCACGGTGCGGGGACCTGAACCTTGATTGAGTACGCCACCGGTGGTGAAGGTTTCGGCTCCGACCGAGCCGGTGATGTCGCGGGTTCCCGTGATTTTCGCGGCGAAAAGCTCCGGGTGCTGGCGATCCGAATAGGTCGGTTGCTCGTATCCGACCCAGGTGTCTGACCGCACCGCCGGAGGATTGTCCCGCTTGGCGGGGTCCGTGATTCCCGGGGGCACGGTGCCATTGAGGTCCACTCCGCCGTCGAGCTTGAGCAGGATGTTTTCCGCCGAACCATCCGCCCGCGCGAGGATGGTGAGCGGCGCGCCCGATTTCACGACCGGGATGGAAACCTGGTAGGAGAACGGCGCGGGTGTCTCGCCCGAGGAGTAGCCCCGGTTCGGCAGGCCGTAGGGGTTGAATGCTTCGTCGCCGTCGGGTCCGTCCTTGCGGGTGACGGTGATGCGCGGGACTTCCTCGCCATTCTGATATAGGGAAACGGCAGATTCGGGCCAAAGGGTGGAAAGCTCCGGAGTGCGGTAGCCGAAAACAAAATATCCCCCGGGCGGAACGATCACCGAACCCAACTCGCTGCCGAACTTGTAGAACCCGACCTGGTTCGATCCGTTTGGTCCGGTTGCGTATTGGTAGAGATAAGCACCAGCGGGAAAGCTGGACGAAAACTGCCGCGCCTGACCGGCCGCGTTATTGTCGTTCATCATCACCACCATTGTCACTTCGTCGGCGGCGGTGCCGACGCGGGTCGAGCCATCCGGATTGCGGTTGTCCCGCCGCTCGTAGGCCAGGAAGTCGCCATCGCCCCACAATCCGACTTGAAACCCCCGGGCGAAGTCCTGGTGGATCTTCAGCAGATTGGGAATGCGTGGATCGGAAAACTGCCCAAGGAACGCCGTGTTGGCATGGCGGGGAAATGCTCCTCCCGATTCCCCGAGCGTTTCTGCCTGGTAGTATCCGTCGGTGTAAACCAGCCCGAGTCCCTCCCGGGTGTAGTAGATGGCATGCTGAAGCTGGCGCATGGCCGAATAATCGCTGTCATGGCTGTTGGCATGCATGACGCCAAGCGATGACGAGAAGCCGCCCGAGCCCGGACTGTCCAGTCCGGCCATGGATCCCCACGGACTCCCGAGCACGCCATTGAGCTTGGAGCGCAGGTCGTTATCCACCAACCGCATGCCGGAATCCCAATAGCCCGAATAGCCGGGAGGCGAACCCAGATGCTCGCCGAAAACCATGGCGTCATCGCGACCCTTCTCCGTGTCAAAAACCGAGTCGCGGTGGTTTGTATCCGAGAATCCGCGGGTGATGTTAAACTGCCGTTGGATCCCGCCCAGATAACCCGCGTCGCTGGTATCCTTGCCCCCTCCGCTTTGCTGTCCAAAAAAGTAATCCGGCACGTGTTTGACCGCATCGAGCCGCAGGCCATCCGCGCGGGTATGGGCCATAAGCCAACGCGCGGCCCGGATCAGATAAGCGCCCACGTCTTCCTTGAAGGCTTGGGGATTCGCGGTCAGATCACCCAGGGTCACATTGCCGAACCCGACATAGTTCCCGCTACTGTCGTAACAATAGAGCTCGGGGTTTGCCGGATGCCGGACGAAGGAATACTTGGGGTGGGTCGAGCCCTCGGTTTTTCCGAAGTTCGCGTTCGGCGTTTCATGCGCGATATCGATCAAGTCCGCCAGCCCGAGATTCTGCACCTGCCAGGCCGAGCCCCAATCGCGCGTGTTGTCCCACTTGCGGTAAAATCCATCTTCCGTGACACGGAGATGGAAATCCTCCGGCACCATGCCGGGATACACGTCGATCGGCGTGTTTTCGTTATACCCCGGCACGTCGAAGGCCCGGTGATTCATGATGTTGTCGAAGTACACCCGGATTCCGAAACGGTGCGCTGTCTCCACCAATTGGAGCAACTCCGCTTCGGTGCCATAACGCGTCCGCACCGTGTTCCGCTGGTTTTTTCCGCCCAGATCAAAGGGATCCCATAAATCATAACCCACGGACAGTCCGCCGCTCCCCTTCGTGGGCGGGGGCAGCCAGAGCGATGAGTACCCGGCCTCCGCTAGCTCCGGCATCTTCCGCGTGATCTCCGCCCAGCTGGTGTTGAAATACTGCAGCATCGCCTCCGCCCGGGCCTGCCCGCTGCACCCGAGCACCGCGAGGAGTGCGGCGAACACTCCACCTAAACGGGATGAGAGGCGAACGATCATGGTTTCCGGGGGAAAAAGAGCTAATCGACCCGCGAAGAACGGTTTGCAACCGGTTTTTCGGCTGAATCCCGCTTTGGCGGATCTGCTGACGTCTTTCTAGCTCAGTATATTAGCTGGTATTCCGTGCTGACACAAAGACAAGTGTATTGTACAGTTCAATCAATCCCCTAACCGGATGCCCACACCGAGCATGACAGAGATCGCCCGCGCAGCGGGAGCTGGCAAAGCCACGGTATCGCTTGCCCTGCGCAACGACCCCCGCCTGCGGCTCGAAACCCGCCAGCACATCCAGGCGGTCGCCGCCCGCATGGGATACCGGGCCAACGCGGTGGTCTCGCATCTCATGGCCCAGCTCCGGGCCAGCCGGAATCCGAAGTTCAAGTCCACCATCGGGATTCTCAATGCGTCCACCTCGCGCGACAGTCTGCATACCAACGCGACCTTCCGGGCCTGGATCTCCGGCCTCGGGGCGCGCTCAAGCGAACTGGGCTACGGTATTGATGAATTCTGGCTGCATGAACCGGGCATCGGTCCGGAACGCCTCCGGCAGATCCTCCGCACCCGCAACATCCGCGGTGTGGTCATCGCGGCCGTGCTCGATCACAGCGAGATTCCGTCCGAGTTTGACTCCCTCTGGCAGGATCTTGCCTGTGTGGTTGTGGGCATCCGGCCGGACCGCCCGGCGTTTCACTTTGCCTGCAACGACCAGTTCTCCACCGCCATGCATGCCGCCCGGGAACTCAAACGGCTGGGCTATGAGCGGCCCGGACTCGTGATCGATCCCGCCATCGAAGCCAATATCGATCATCGATTTAGTGCGGGGTTTCAGGCCGGCGGTGCGTTCGCCTCCGCGGGCCAGCAGATTCCGCTGCTGGATTTTCATCCCGGTGGCGAGGTGGATTTTGCCCGATGGATGGAGAAATACCGCCCTGATGTCGTTGTCTGCACCCATCCGGAAATCCGCGACTGGGTGGGAAATCTCGGGCTCCGGTGTCCGCGGGACATCGGCCTGGTTCACCTCGACCTCACGCCCGAACTCGCGGGATGGAGCGGCATGAATCAAAGCAACGAGATGGTCGGGGCGTTCGCGATGGACCTTGTCATTGGCCAGCTCCATCGCAATGAAACAGGCATCCCGGCCAGTCCGAAATGCATGATGAATGAGAGTGAATGGGTCCCGGGTTCGACGCTGCGAAAAGCGCCTGCTCCGCCCAAGGTCCGCGCCAAGCGGAAGCGCGCTGCACACGCGAAGCGCCCGTTGTAGCCGCCCCGCTGTGTCGGGGCGTCCTCCGCTCGCCAGCTCCGGACTTTCCGGCTTCTACTGGAAGCTGACCACGTCGTCGACCCGCGAGCCTTGATCGGTGGTCTTGCCGGGATCCTGCTGGATTTTGTTTTTTCCGAAGCTCACAGAAATCACCGTCGTGCGGAAATTGTTCTCATAATTCACGCCGTAATATTCCAAGGCATTGTTATAGCTGGTGTCCAATTTGATCGCGTACGGGGTGCCCCACGGGTCGTAGAATTTTCCGTCCGCCGCGACCCCGTCCTTCGGCGCGCCGGCCGTTCCTTTGGCGGGTTTGGCCTCGAAGAAGACAATTTTCCGCGGATTGAGATTGTTGTAGTTCTCGCCGGTCAGGACCCTGATAATCTCGTCATTGTTGCCTTGGAACCATCCCTGGCTGGCCTCCGGGCCGTCATCGTAAGAAACCGTCTGCGTGGGCAGTTTCCCATATTCCGTCTGATACGCCTTCACTGCAATGGCCAACTGCACCACATCGTTCTTTGCCTTGGCCCGCCGCGCCGCCTCCAACGCGCCGTTCACGGCCGGGAAAAGGAGAGCCATCAGGATTCCGATGATGGCGATGACGATCAAAAGTTCGATCAAGGTGAATGCGAACCGTTTCTTTTTGCTCATGGGGAAGGGAGACACCTTTAGGATAGGCAGGGATGCCACGCAGGACAACCCTGCGAATGACTATTTGCTTGAACAGTTGAAT
>JBMOHI010000058.1:0-9540 GCA_049317925.1 Terrimicrobiaceae bacterium | reverse complement strand
ACGACATGATCAGTTGTTACCACATCGCCGACCGCGTGGCCCTGCTCAATGAGGGTAAACGGTACTTTTACGGCACACCGGACGACCTCCGCACCACCCGCGACCCGGTGATCCGCGACTTCGTGGACGGACGCTCCCCCGACGAGGACGAACCTTTATGAACAAACAGGAAACAGCCACCCTCCTGCGTGTCGGCATTTTCATGGCCATCGGCCTGTCCGTCATTGCAGCCATGGTAGTCTATTTCGGCCGCTTCGGCGATGCCGTCCGCGGCTACTACGACCTTCGTGCGGAATTCCCCGACGCCAGCGGAATCTACAAGGGGGCCGGGGTGCTACTGGCGGGTGCGAAAGTCGGCATCGTGGGCCACGACCCCGTCATTCTTCCGAATATGGATGGCGTCTATGTGAATTTGAAGATTTACGACAACGTCGAAATCCCCAGCAAATCCCAATTCCTGATCGGCAGCTCCGGCATGCTCGGCGACAAGTTTGTCCAGATCGCGCTCGATCCCGATGCCAAGGGTTCGCCCGCCATTCCTCCCAATACCACGGTCAAAGGCCGCACCGGAGCCGGCCTCGGCGAACTCACCACCAAAGCCGACGCCATGATGGTCGAACTCCAGGCCACCGTGGCCAACATCAAAAGCATCACCGCCAAGCTCGATACGGGCGTTTTTACGGGCACAACCATGGGCGACCTCAACACCACCATCGCGAACTTGAAACAAACCAGCGCTTCGTTTGCTGATTCCGCCAAAAAACTCGATGGCGTCATCAACAAGGCCGAAGGCGCCATTGGCACCGGCGACGAAGCGCTCAAATCCGCCAAGGCCGCCGCCGATTCCGCCAAATCGGCCGCGGATGAACTGAAGAAAACCATTACCGACGTGCGCGGCATCGTGCAGCAGACCAAACAAGGCAAGGGGGCCCTCGGCGCCCTCCTGGTGGATAAGGAAATGGCGGACAACCTGCGCGCGCTCGTTGCCAATCTCAAACGCAACGGCATCCTTTGGTATAAGGACAAAAGCGCGCCGCCCGACGCCTCGCGGTAGGGATCACGGCGAAATCCGCGACGCCCGCGTTATTTCCCCATAGCCTTGAGCATGCGGTGCCGCAGCGTGTCGTAAATCGGTTCGCCGCGCACCAGCGATGAGGTCAGCATGGCCCCGAATCCTGCCGCCAGCATCGGCACCATAAGAGTGTTGGTGGCGGTCATTTCCGAAATGAGAATAATTCCCGTGAGGGGAGCGCGCACCACGCCGGTGAAAAACGCCGCCATCCCCACCACCGCAAAGGCCACCACGGAGAGTGACGAGTCCGCCGGGATCAGGGCATTGCCGCCCATGGCAAAGAGAGCACCCAGAGCAGCGCCCACCAGCAGCAGGGGCGAAAAAATCCCGCCCGGGGTTCCCGCCGCATAGCTGAGCGGACCGAGAAACCAGCGCACAGCGAGAATCAGCATGAGCGGCCCCCATGGAACCGTGCCCAGCAGGATTTCCTGCGAGGACGGATCGCCGCCGCCGACGAGTCTCGGAAAAAAGCAGGCGACCAGACCGACGATCGCGCCGACCAAGGCGGCCCGGAGTTCGGTCGGCCAGGTCCGCAGTTTGGCGAGCGCGTCCAACCCGAAGATGGTGCATTTGTTGTAGAGCACGCCGAGCAGTCCGAGCAGACCCCCGAACACTGCGAAGAGGAGCAGTGTCCATGTTTCACCCGGAGCCGGAGGCACGACCCGGAAGTCCGGCGCGTCGCCCAGAATCGCGCGGGCCGTCACGATAGCCGTGGTGGTTCCAAGCAGTGTCACGACCGTGAGCCGCAGACGAAAAGCCCGGGCAACTTCCTCGAACACGAACATGGCGCCACCGAGCGGGGCGTTGAAGGCCACCGCGAGACCCGCGCCGCCCAGCGCGGCCTGCACGTCCGCCAGTGACGCCGCGGCGCAGCGGAACCAACGGGCGAGGGCAGCTCCGATGGTGGCACCCATCTGAATGGTCGGACCCTCACGTCCCAGAGCCAACCCGGACCCAAGGCTGAGGAGTCCGCCGAAAAATTTGATCGGAACGGCGATGAGGCCGATCGGCCCGGTCTCGCCGCGCATGACCGCCTCGACATGCTGCACGCCCGATCCGGCGGCGAGGGGTTCGGGTCTGACGATGAGGCGGGCCAGTCCCGCTCCGACCGCGCCTAGGAGGATCGGCAAAAACCAACCCACCCAGCCGAGGGCAAGCGCCCATTCAGTGAAGACGAGGTGGCGGGCTTCGATCCAGCTCAGCCCGGTCCGGAACGCCGCGCCGATCACACCGATGAGCAATCCGCCCAGAAGGGCGGCCACGCACGCACGGATCAGCCCGGGAACTTCCCGGTCCGATTCGTCGTGGCCCGTGTTATCGGTTTTTAGGTCCATCCCGGAAAAGAGCTGTCACGGACGATCATTTCGGCGGCAGTCCAAGCGAGGAGGATGTCAGCCCGGCTCGAATGTTCAAGCGGATCGTCCGGCAAAGTCCGCGAAGACGACGGCGGAAAATGCGCACTCTCTTTCTTCTCGACGGCCCGCCTCCCTTTGCGGGAAAAGGAACCTCACTATGAGTGACCAGACGAAAGAGAAATCGTATTTGAAACCCCTCATCATCCTCGTTGTTCTGGGCGTGACGGCGTTGGTTTTGGTTTTCGTTTTCCTGGCCTGGTATGGCGACGATGTGCCGACCAAGCTTCCCGCGGCCACCCAGACTTCCCCGGGAAATTAGCGCGGTGGCCGCTTCCGGGTTTCCCTCGGGCAACTACCGCCCCACGATGGAAGCCTTCCTCCTGGCCGGAGTAGGCGGCTGCATTGATGCCATCGGGCTGCTCACCCTCGGCGGACTTTTTGTTTCCCACATGAGCGGAAACACTGCTGCCATGGGGGCGTTTTTGGGACAAGGACATTGGAGCGCGGGCTGGCCGCACCTTTTCGCCGTGCCGGTTTTTGTTATGGGTCTTTTTGCGGGGTATCTTGTTCTGGCGGATACTCCCAGTTACCAGCGCTGTGCCTGGGTGTTGTTGTCAGAGGCACTCTTACTGGCGGTTTTTTCCCTCATCCTTTTGTGGACCGGATCCCCCGCGATCAACACTCCCGCCTACTTCCTGCTGGCCTCCCTGCCGCTGCTGGCCATGGGGATGCAGAATGCCACCTTACGCCAGGTCGGGCGATCGGTTTTTCCCAGCACCTACGTCACCGGGGTGCTCGACATGCTGGCAAGATCCGCCGCCGAATTCTGGAAGGAACGCGGACGTTCCGGTGCGGCAGCAAAACGCACCACGGCCATCGGCGCGGCCGGCATTTGGACATGCTATGCGCTTGGAGCCATGGGCGGCGCGGCCGGACTGCTGGTCTTCCGCCTCGGCATCATGGTCCTGCCCGTCGTCATTTTGGTTTCGCTGGCCTGGAGGTTTTTCCGGATCACAGACCAACCGCGGTCCTGACGCGGTCCATGACGCCGTTGGCAATCCGGTTCGCTTTTTCGCGGCCTTCCCGCAGCACCATTTCGACATAGCCGGGGTCGGCCAGGATTTCCTTCCGGCGTTCGCGCATGGGGGCAAAGTATTCCCAGACCCCGGCGAAAAGCCGCTTCTTGAGATCCCCGTAGCCGGTGCCGCCGTTACGGAAATCGGCTTCCATTTGCGCATAATCGGCGGGGCTGGCCACGAGTTTGTAGAGTCCGAGGATGGTGGAATCTTCTACCGGCTTGGGCGATTCCACCGGGGTGGAATCGGTTTTCAGGCTCATGATCTTTTTGCGCATGGTGGCCTCCTCCTCGAAAAGACTGACCGTGTTACCGTAGCTCTTGCTCATTTTTTCCCCGTCGAGTCCGGGCACCACGGCGGTGTGTTCCTGGATGCTGGGCTCGGGCAATTTGAGCGTGGTCCCGTAGGTGTCATTGAATTTGATCACGAGATCGCGGGTGACCTCGATGTGCTGTTTTTGGTCTTTGCCTACCGGCACAAGATCGCTGTCGTAGATAAGAATGTCCGCCGCCATCAGCACGGGATAGGCGAAGAGTCCGTGGGATGGCGCGAAGCCTTTGGCCATCTTGTCCTTGTAGGAATGGCAGCGTTCCAGCAGGCCCATGGGCGTGAGGGTGCTGAGAATCCAGGCCAGTTCGGTCACGGCGGGCACGTGGGATTGACGGAAAAAACACGCCTTGCGCGGGTCGAGTCCGCAGGCCAGAAAATCCACCGCCACGTCGCGGATGTTTTCGCTCAGCGCCCCAGCGTCCTGCACCGTGGTGAGCGCGTGAAGATCGGCGATGAAATAAAACGCCTCGCCGCGATCCTGCAATTCGATGGCGGGCTTCATCATGCCAAAGTAGTTGCCGAGATGGAGGGTGCCGGAAGGCTGGATGCCGGAAAGGATGCGCATGGGAAAGTTTAATCCTGAAAAGGGAATTTGAACCACAGAGAACACAGAGACACAGAGAAAAAACAGGGGAAACAGGATCTATATTTTGCACATCCCTCTGTGCCTCTGTGTTCTCTGTGGTTTATTCAATCAGGAATCCCGGCTAATACGAATAATCGTCCGGCAGTTGAAAGGCGTTTTCGATGTGGCGGATTTCCGGAGGCTCAGTCATGACCACTTCCACCACATCGAAACGAAAGGTGATGTCGGGCAGGTCGAGCATTTTGAGCCAGGTCATGGCGCCCCGCAAAATCAGGCGGCGCTTTTTGCGGTCCACGGCATCGAGGGGGCGCCCGAAGTCCTCGTTGCTGCGGGTTTTCACCTCGACGAAGACGAGTTCGTTGTGGGGCTTGTCGCGGCAGACAATGTCCACTTCCCCGCCATGCGGGCCGCGGAAATTGCGGAAGAGGATTTTGTGGCCGTGCTGGCGCAGGTGTGCGGCGGCGAGTTTTTCGCCATGCCGGCCGAGGGCAATGTGCGGGGCCTCGTCTGGCGCGGGCCAGAGTCGGGCCAGCAATCCGCGCGACCGTTTCATGTCCTTCCTCTCCCCGAAAACGAGGCTCGCAACAAGCGGAAAGCACTTGCGGTCACCGTGCGGCTGGCGGACTCTCGGCTGGGGTGAGCAAAAACGTTTTCATCTATGCGGCTATCGTCATGGGTGCTCTCGCCATCGCGATGGATTTTGCCTCGGTGGATCTCGCTTTGCCTGCGCTGGAGCGGCAGTTCGCGCTCAATCTGCAAAGCGTGCAGTGGGTCATCAACGGCTACGTGCTGGCCTTTGCGGTGTTGATGGTGATGGGCGGAAAAATGGCGGACGCCTATGGACGAAGGAAGGTTTTCCTCACCGGGATGGCGATCTTTGCCATTGCATCCCTCCTGGGCGGAATGGCCTGGAGCGGAAATTCGGTCATCGCGTTCCGCGTGTTGCAAGGAGTGGGGGCGGCTCTGCTCTGGCCGGCCATGATCGGGATGGCTTGCGCGGCGGTGGGTGATGCGCGGCAGGCGTTTGCGCTGGGTTTAATCTTTGGCACCTGTTCGCTCGGCAACGCCGCCGGTCCGGTGGTGGGCGGTGCGCTGACCCAGTGGTTTTCCTGGCGGTGGGTGTTGTGGGTGAATGTGCCGATGGCGCTGCTCGCCATGGTGTTGACGGTGCGGAGTGTTCCCCGGGATCCCGGCCGGAAGGGAGACGCTCCGCAAAACGACTACGCCGGCATGGTGGCACTCACGGGAGGTCTGGTGGCCTTGATGATGGTGGTCTATCAGGTGCAATCGTGGGGCTGGACCAGCGCCAAAACGCTCGGCTTGCTGGCCTTGGCGGCGGTGTTGCTGGGGGCCTTTCCTTTCATTGAAAAGCGGGCGCGCGAACCGCTCGTTCCGCTCGACCTCATGCGCAGCCGGGAGTTTCAAACCCTCTGTCTGTCCGTGATGGTGATCTGTCAGTTGTTCTTCATCGTGCTGCTTTACTACACGCAATACGCCATGAAATTTCTGGGCGATGATCCGATGGTGGCGGGATTCCGGGTGGTGGTGTTCATGTTGAGTTATGGGGTGGTGTCGTATTTCGGCGGGCCGCTTTCCAAGCTCTTCGGAACGCGGCGGCTGCTGGTCATTGGGTTGGTTTCCGCCACGGTGGCCTCGGTGTTACTTGGTGTGGTCGGCCCGGGGGCGGCTTGGCTGCCGTTCAATGCCCTGATGGTCCTGCTTGGGATCGGGGTGGGCGCGGTGATTCCCACCGTGAGTGCGCGTGCCATCGAAACGGCGGGCACGGAAAAGGCGGGCCTAGTGAGCGGGATTACGTTCATGTGCCAGTTGGCGGGTTCGGCCTTTATGCTCGCGGTCAACACGGCGATTTTCACCGCGGTGAGCACGGTGCGGCTGGATCAGTTGTTTGCCCGCGAGAATGTCACGCTCACAGCGGCGGAGGAGGCAGCGGTCGGGAATGTGATGGCGGGCGCGCAGAACGTCCACCAGCTCCATTTGCAAAATCACACCGTAGCCCAGGTGGGCGATCTGGCCGGGATCGTCAGCCAGGCTTACCTGCACGGCTTGCAGGTTGTGATGTGGTTCAGCGCGGTGCTGGTTGTGATTGCGCTGGTGCTGGTCCTGCGGTTTGTGCCCGGATTGAAAGCGGTTGAATCAATCCGCGATTGAAGAATGGGTTGCGCGGGCCCGCAACCCTCCACGGCACGTTACAGCGCGATGCAGACGGCCTTCGTTTCGGTGTAGAGCTCCAGCGCCTCATGGCCCATTTCACGGCCCCAGCCGGATTGCTTGTAGCCGCCGAAGGGCATGGCGGCGTCAAAGATGTTATGGCAATTGATCCAGACGGTTCCAGCGCGCATGATCTCGGCGGCGCGGTGGGCCTTGCTCAGGTCGCTGGTCCAGATGCTGGAGGCGAGGCCGAAGTCCGTGCCGTTGGCGAACTTCATCACCTGTTCCAGATCCTCGAAGGGTTCGGCCACCACGACCGGGCCGAAAATCTCCTCGCGGACGATTTTCATGTCCGGGCGGGTGTTGGTGAAGACGGTGGGCTGGACGAAGTAGCCTTTCTCGCCAACGTGCTTGCCTCCCGCCAGGGCGGTGGCCCCGGCCTTGAGTCCCTCGGCGATGAAGCCGCTGACGCGGTTGAATTGCTCCTCGGAAACGAGCGGCCCCATTTCCGTGCCGGAGTCCACCCCGGCGCCGAGTTTGATGGCGTTGGCGCGTTCGGCCACCCCGCCGACGACTTCGTCGAAGATGGCTTTCTCGACATAAAGCCGCGACCCGGCGGCGCAACACTGGCCGTGATTAAAGAAGATGGCGTTGGCCGCGCCCTGGATGGCGGCCTGTTTGTCGTGAACGTCCTTGAAAACAATGGCGGGGGATTTGCCGCCGAGTTCGAGCGTCACTTTTTTGAGATTTCCGGCGGCGGCGCGGACAATGATTTTGCCGACCTCGGTCGAACCGGTGAAGGCGACCTTGTCCACATCGTCATGGGCGGCGAGGGCGCCACCGGCGGTTTCGCCATAGCCGGTCACGACATTGAGCACGCCGGGAGGCAGGCCGGCTTCGAGCGCGATCTCGCCGAGGCGCAATGCGGTCAGTGGCGTTTGTTCGGCGGGTTTCAGGACGACAGTATTGCCGGTGGTGAGGGCGGGTCCGAGTTTCCACGCGGCCATGAGGAGGGGAAAATTCCACGGGATGATCTGGCCGACGACGCCGATGGGATCGCGTTTGGTGTAGGCGAAAAACTTCGCGCCCGGAGCGTAGGGCACGCTGATGGGAATGGTGTTGCCCTCCAGCTTGGTGGCCCAGCCGGCCATATAGTGGAAAAGGTCGGCGGCCAGCGGGACGTCGGCCACCTTGGCGATGGCGAGGGGCTTGCCGTTGTCGAGCGACTCGAGTTCGGCCAGTTCGTCGAGATTGGCCAGGATGAGGTCGCCGATCTTCCAGATGATCTTGCCGCGTTCGGAGGGGGTCAGTTTGCTCCAGGGGCCGGAGAAGGCTTTGCGCGCGGCCTTGACCGCGAGGTCAATATCCGCAGCCTCGCCTTCGGCCACGCTGGCGATGGTGTCACCGGTGGCGGGATCGAAAACGTGGAACGTCTTGCCGGAGGAGGCGTTGATCCACTTGCCATCGATGAGGAGTTGTTTGGGCTTGGAGAGAAACTTGCGCGCGGCGGTGCCGACTTTCGTGAGGGGAGCTTCGAGGACGAGGGTGGCCATAGTTTCTGAGGGGTGGAGGGTTTCGGAACCGCGTCATTCGCGACTCCGCCCGGAAAACTAACAAGCCGGAGGGGAAAATCGAACCCTATTTTCTCGCGTGGCAACGCGTGGACTGCCTCTGTCGCCGCCGACGTGAGCCGGTGGATTTCCTATCCTCGCTCGATGGCCGCTTCGCTGATCACACCAATGAAGGGCAGGTTGCGGTAGCGCTCGTTGTAATCGAGACCGTACCCAACGACAAACTCGTTCGGAATGTCGAAACCCACATAGTCGGCGTCAATCGGACGCGCCTGTCCGACTTGTTTGCGCAGGAGCACGCAGATTTTCAGGCTGAGCGCGCCGCTCTCGGCCGCGAGACGGTCGTGGATGGCCCGCAAGGTGACGCCGCTGTCGAGAATGTCGTCGAGGATGAGCACATGCCGACCGCGCACATCGGCGAGTTGGGTTTGCCGGAAGTTCACCTCTCCGCTGCTTTTGGTGCCGTGATAGCTCGACACACTCCAGCAATCAACCTGAAGGGGCAGGGGAATGCGGCGCAGCAAATCGGCCATGAAAATAAAACTGCCGTTGAGGATGGCCACGCAGGTGAGATCCTTGCCGCGGTATTCCTCGGTGATGGTGTGGGCCAGTTCGTCCAGCCGGCTGAGGATGGTGGATTCGTGGTAGAGGACTTTGCTGATGTCGTCGAGCATGGCGGGTGGATGGAAGGGCAGCCTGCTCATTGCGAAGCGCCGATGGCAATGAGTTTTCCCCGGCGCAGTTCAAAAATCTCCCGCGTCACCGGCCAGGCGGTGGATTTGTATTCGGTGAAAATCAGATCCGAAATATTCAGTTCGGCAAAGGTCGCCTTGGGAAAAACGAAAATGCGGAACCGGTTCGGGATGGCCACGATGAGATCCGGCCCCAGCGTTTCGGCAAAGAGCCCGGCAAATTCCGGAGCCAGCACGGATGAGGCGGTCAGGGGGTTGTCCGATTCCAGCACGGCGTATTGAATGACCTTGTTGCGGTCGCGGACGTAGCGGGGCTTCAAGCCAGCCAGGACAGCCGAGGCGGCGTCGGGGGCGGAGGCGAGGATTTTGCTGCGGGTGACATTCGATTCGGCGGCTTCCTTGCGCGTCAGGGGTTGCACGTCGCCGTCCACCACGCGGGCGGGCACGAGGACGGTGGTCTTGGCGTTGGGGATCGGCCAGGCCGCCTCGTAGCCCATGAAAGTGGGTTCGATCAGAAGGTGCCAGACGCCATCGTCCGCGCCGGCCGGAACGAGGGTGGCGGCGTAGAGAGCCAGCAGAGCGCATTTGAGTTTTCTCATCGGTCTGCTACAGCAGGCGGGCATGATTGCGTTTTTGGAAGGTGTGTTGGCGGAGGCTCTCCCCACGCAGATCGTCGTGAATGTCCACGG
>JBMOHI010000057.1:0-9574 GCA_049317925.1 Terrimicrobiaceae bacterium | reverse complement strand
GAAACCTCGCGTGAAACAACCTAAAGTCCCCAACGTGGCCGCACCGGTCGCGGCAACACCCGCCCCGCCACCGGCTCCGCGCGGCCCGAGGTTCCGGTATTTTTCTAATCCGCCATCCACCTTGACCGTGCGGCTGGGGGATTTGACGGGCGGGATTCCGTCCGGGATTCGTGCATTGGCCTTCGACCCCGAGCGCCGGATCGAGGTGTCCTGCGCGGAGATTTTCAACGGCCCGGTGCCGAAGATTTCGCTCTCGCGACTGGCCGGGATCGCGCCGGAATGTTTCCAAACCCAGAATTTTTCCGAAGCGCAGATCGAGATTCCCGCCGCGAAGCTGGTTCCGGAGTATCGATTGGTCACGACCAGCGAACTGATTGAGGAACCAGTCGTGGTCGAGGAGGAACTCGCTGTCTTCGCTCCGCCGGAAGAAACGCCGCCTGCCGCGGAAGTTTCCGAGCCGGTGGCGACTCCGCCCATTGAGAGTGCGGCGCCTCAGGTCGAGCATCCATCACCGCAGGGCATCAACGAACCCGCCGCCGCGCCTGATGCCGTGCTTTTGATTCCACCGATGGACCCGCGTCCTCCGTTCGATGCCGCACCAGTGGTCCCGATTCCGCCGGTCGAGCCTCCCGCGCCTCCGCCCGCAGCTCCCGCCGTTTTCCGCAAACCCTTCATACCGGCAACCAAGACAAAGACCGCGCCGGTCGAGCCGGTGCAACCGCCGCCTGCCGCGGTAGAAGTTCCGCCTCCGCCGACGCCGTCCGTGGCTCCGCGCGCGGCGGCCATTCCACAAGCCCGGCGGTCGTTTTCCCTTCTCCCGATTTTCCGGCGCAAGGAAGCCGACCCGAAGAATGCTGACATCCCCGCTCCGCCGGCTCCGCGGACACGGGTGGAAATTCCAAAACCAAAGGCCCCGTTGTCGCCGCTGGTGCCACCGGTTCTTCCTCCCGTAGTGGAGAATGCCTCCGTGCCGGCGCCCGTTTTTGAACCCCCCGTGCCTCCGCCCGCCACGTTTTCCCCAATCGAGGAGCCACCAGTAGTGGAATCCCCGGAAGCGATCGCGATCGAGGCGGAGCCTACACCGGTTTCTGAGGAAACACCCCCGATCGAAAAGGCCCCTGAACCCGCGCCGCAGTCCGAAGCGGTGCTGGTCGAGACCGAGCATCTGCCTGTGGCGGTTGGAAAAGACTCCGTGGAAATCCCGAACCAGGATGCCTTGCAGGCGATCTTCATGACGGAGGAATTCCTCGCGGTGGATCGTGTGGTGGAGCTTTGCGGGGGCTTGCCGGGCATCAAGTCCTGCGTGCTTTCGCATGGCAGCGCCGTGCTGGCCTCACACAATGTGCCCGACAGCATCGACCTTGTTTCGCTAAGCGCCCACGCCGTGGAAATGCTTTCCGGCATGCGGGCATCCTCCGCCAAAATGGGCATCGGCGCGGTACCGGCCGTCACGGTTCATTCCGACAAGGGGCCTATCACGTTCTTTCATCAGGACGATCTTTGCCTCCTGGTCATGCATAAGGACCGCGGTTTCATTCCCGGCGTGCGGGAAAAACTTCAGCAGGTCGTCGAGGAACTTTCGCGGGCCAATCTTCCGCTGCCCGTCTCATCCGCCCGGCCGGCACTGGAAAAATGGAAATGAACTTTGCTCGGGCGGGAGTCCTCACCTAAATCACCGATCATGTTGGATTTTGTGCAAAAAGGCGGGCCGTTAATGTGGCTGATCGTGCTCTGCAGCGTGACGGCAGCGGGCATTTTTTTTGAGCGGCTCATTTACCTGCACAAGGCCTCGATTCCCGTCGGGGATCTGCTGCGCGGACTGGCCAACATCCTGCGCAAGGAAAACTACGCCGAGGCATTGCAGGAATGCGCCAGCACGCCCGGGCCTGTCGCGCGTGTGGCCCACGCCCTCATTCTGCGGCATGGCGCGCCGCGTTCGGAATTGCGCGAAGTGGCCCAGGAAGCCGGCCAACTCGAGGTGCCGAAACTCGAACGCAACCTCGCCCTCCTCGCCACCATCGCCTACGCCACCCCGCTGCTGGGATTGCTGGGAACGCTGCTCGGCCTGCTCACGGCGTTTCAGGAAATCGCCGCGCAAAGCGGTTACGCCACCGCCACCGACATCGCGAACGGCGTTTATGAAAGCCTCCTGACGGCATCCGCCTCGCTGGGCGTGGCCATCCCCGCGTTTGTCGCGCTGAGCTACCTCTCCTCCCGGGTCAACAATCTCATCCACGACATGGAACGCGCCGGCATCGAGATCCTTGCCATCCTCGACGAAATCCGGGGGCGCAAACCGCCCGCGCCGTGAAACTCCGGCGATCCACGTTTCCCCATCCCGCGCTGCTCTTCCTCGCGCCCGCCCTGGGATTTCTGCTAATCCTGATGTTTTTCGTGCTGCTGAGCACGACCTTCCTGCTGCAGCCGGGTATCTCGGTGAGCGTGCCGCAGTCCCCCTTCCTGCTCTCGCCCCAACGCAATCCCCGCATCATCAGCATCACCGCGCCGCCGCTCTCCGCCGTATTTTTTGAAAACGAACAGACCGATCTCGCCGCGCTGCGGGCCAAGTTGCAGGCCATGCGCGGACGTTCCCAGACCGTCATCATCAAGGCGGACAAACGTGCTCTCTACGAAAACATCAGCTCCGTGATGAGCCTGGCCCTCGAACTGGGATTTCCCGTGGTGCTGGCGACCTCGGAGGACGGCGGCGAGTTGTGAAACTGGACCTCCATTTGTTCGATTGGCCGTCGCGGCACAATGTGCATCTCACCCTGCCACTCATGCTGGTGCTTTCGTTCCTTTTGCATGCCGCGTGTGCGGCGGTTTTCCAAGTCGCCTATCCCCGCTCGAAGGCGAGTCCGGAACGCTCCGCGACGGTTTACTTCCTTCAACCAGGCACGCCTGAGGCGGCACAGATGGCGCCCCTGCTGGCGGCTTCAGATCCGGCTTTATTTTCCCCGGGGCAGTTGTTCGGACGTGATGGGTGGAAACTTCCGGAAACCGTTTACGTCGCGAGTTTCGATTCGGAAAAGCCGGCCCTGTCACCCCTGCCGGTCCCGGCATCTGCGTCGGTTTTGCCGGCTGTGCTCTCAACCGGTCCGGTCGTGGGGAAACAGCAACACGTCGGGTCCAAAACGGTCGATCGCGCACCCGGAGCGCCCACGGTTTTGAAGTTAAGCGGTGAATTGTCAGGGCGGACGGTGACTCCGCCAGCGGAGTTTCACTTTTCCGCGCCGCCCAAGCAGGGATTGATCCCTGCGGAGTTTCTCATTGCGGTGTCGCCCGACGGTTTTCCCCTTCATCTCTTTCCCCAGACCTCCTCCGGCAACGAGAAGCTCGACCGGGCTGCTCTCAGCTATCTGGCCGCAGCGCGGTTTTCGCGCGACGCCTCGCAAAGTGAGCCTGTCTGGGGAACGGCCACCTTTCTGTGGGGGGCGGATGTCGAACGCAAAAAAGCGCCATGATCCGCATCTCGCTGCCGTGGCTGGTTTGCGTTTATTTGCTGGTGTTTCTCAGCGCGATTTTTCTCGCCTGGATCGCCTACGAGATGGTGAGAAAATTCCGGGAAGGCCGCTCGTTGCGGCACCGTCTGCGATGCACGATTTGCGGTATGGAATACGAGGACCGCACCCCCACCATATTGCCCCGTTGCCCGCGCTGCGGCAGCCTCAACGAACGATTCAAATTGAAGGTCTATTGAAAAGTGAACGCCATCCGGGCAACTTTTTGATTGCCAACCCACGGGGCAACCCGCTGAGTTGTCATTCCTCCTACGGGATCCACGAAATATCGAAATGAGCGAACGCAGAGTAGTCGTCACCGGAATCGGTGTCATCAGTCCGGTCGGAAACGACATCCCCACCTTCTGGGAGAGCCTGACCACAGGCCGCAGCGGCATCCGCCGCTTCGAGGCTTTCGATTCGGATATCTACGAATGCAAGATCGCCGGCGAGGTGCGCAACTTCGAACCCGCCCCGTTTTTCAAGAACCCCAAATCGGCCAAACGCACCGACCGCTTCACCCAGTTTGCCGTGGCGGCATCGAAGTTCGCCCTAGCGGACTCCGGGATTGATCTCGAAAAAGTGGACCGCAACCGCTTCGGCGTGATGCTGGGCAGCGGCATCGGCGGACTGCGCAGCATGGAAGATGAGAGCAAGCGGCTCTTCGAACGCGGCCCGACCCGCGTCTCGCCCTTCACCATCGCGATGATGATCAGCAACATGGCCAGCGGCATTGTTTCGATGGAATACGATCTGCGCGGACCCAACATGTGTATCGTGACCGCCTGCGCCACCGCGAACAATTCGCTGGGCGAGGCCTGGCGCATTATCAAATTCGGCGACGCCGATGCGTTCCTGGCCGGCGGATGCGAAGCGACCATCACTCCTCTCGGCATTTCGGGTTTTGCCGCCATGAAGGCGCTCAGCCTGCGCAATGATGAACCCACGGAAGCGTGTCGTCCTTTTGACCGCGACCGCGACGGCTTCATCATGGGCGAGGGCGCCGGCATCATGGTGATTGAGGAACTCGAACACGCCAAGGCCCGCGGCGCGCACATTTATTGCGAACTGGCCGGCTACGGCTGCTCGGCCGACGCCTATCACATGACAGCCCCGCTGCCCGACGGCGAAGGTGCGGCCCGCGCGATGCAGATCGCCATGCAGCACGCCAAGGTCAATGCGGACGACATCGATTACATCAACGCCCACGCCACCTCCACGCCGATCGGCGATGTGTGCGAAACCAAGGCCATTAAGCGCGCCCTGGGCGAACGGGCCTACAAGACTCCGGTGAGTTCGACCAAATCCATGACCGGCCACCTTCTCGGTGCGGCCGGCGGAGTGGAGCTCGCCGCGTGTGCGCTGGCCATCAAGCACGGTGTCATTCCCCCAACCATCAATCTCGAAAACCCCGATCCCGAGTGTGATCTCGACAACGTGCCCAATACGGCGCGCGAAGCGAAAATCAAGGTGGCGATGAGCAACTCCTTCGGCTTCGGCGGACACAACGCGACCCTCGTCGTGTCGGAATTCGCGGGATAGAGTAAACGAGGCCTGTGGCCTCTTTAGTGTTCAGGGCAACGCGGCTGGAAGCCACGTCTATCTTATTTCACGTAGGCGAGAACGAGTGCCGTGATGAAGATGTTCACCAGGGCCAGCTCGAAGAAGAAGTACCAGCCGAGCTTCATCAATTGATCATAGCGGAAGCGCGGCAGGGTCCAGCGCACCCAGATAAAGACGAAGAGCAGAACGGAGACCTTGCCGAAGAACACTCCGATATTCACCAGGCTCCAGATGAGGCTGGCCAGCCAGCCGGGCACGAAGGCCAGATTGAAGAACGAGGTGGAGGAACCGTCGGGCACAAAGGGCAGAGTCCAACCACCGAGGAACAACGTCACAATGACGCCGGAACCGGCAATCATGGCAGCGTATTCGCCGAGGAAGAAAAGGGCAAATCCCATGCCGGAATATTCCGTGTGATAGCCACCGACCAGTTCCTGCTCGGCTTCGGGCAAATCGAAAGGCAGACGGTTGGTTTCCGCAAACATGGCGATGAGGAAAACCACGAACGAAATCAGCATCGGGATCCAGATCCAGAACCGCTGCCAGGAAAACCCCGCTTGAAACGCCGCGACCCACGCTTCCGGCTTGAGCACCTGATCAATGGTCAATCCCTTAAACCAACCCGGAGCAACCATCCATCCGTTCTCGCGCTGCCAGAGGACGATCTCGGACAGGTTCAACGTGCCGCAGAGAAGAAAAACCGGGATAACGGAAAGTCCAAGCGCCAGCTCGTAGGAGATCATTTGCGAAGTCGAGCGGATGCCGCCAAGGAACGGATATTTCGAGTTCGACGCCCAGCCCGCCAGCACGATGCCGTAAACTCCGAGCGAGGAAACGGCGAAGACGTAGAGCACTCCGATGTTGACGTTGGCGATGACCATCGGGACGCCGAAGAGCGTGGAACCGAAAGGCAGAACCGCCAGCACCAGAATCGGCGGGATCATCGTCAGCTTGGGCGCGATGTAGTAGTAAAACTTGTTCACGCTGGCCGGAATGAAGTTTTCCTTGAGCAACAGCTTGAGGGCGTCGGCTATAGGCTGGCCCAGACCGAGGAAGGGCAGATCTTTTTTCATGCCGAGGAGAGTTAGCGGCACTCCCACGCGGTTCGGTCCGACACGGTCCTGAATAAAGGCGCAAACTTTGCGCTCGGCATAAACCGTGTAGGAAACAAAACCGAGAATAATGCCGAGCAAGGCGAGCGTCTTGGCCAGGGAGGTCCAGACAAGGAAAACCTCGGGCTGCAGGGCGAAGGAAATGAGCTGGTCCATGTCTTAAAGGGCGAGCTGAACCCCGAGGTCACCGATTTTGCCGAGCGAGAGTCCGGAGAGGGCGGGGGTCTCCGCCGCCAGTTGTTTGAAAACTTCCTCGATGGTGTAGATGCCGTTGGAACCGCCGACGGCCTGGATCAGGTCGCGCAGGATTTCCCAATCGTCGCGGGCCTGGCCGGGGGAGGAAACCGCACGGTTGAGACGCTGGATGCGGCCCTTGACGTTGATCATCGATCCGCGTTTCTCGGCCCATGATGCCGCCGGCAGCAGAACGGTCGCCTTGGCCGTGGTCTTGTCCGGCAGGATTCCGGTCACCACAAGGGCATCGAGTTTCTCGAGGTCCGATTCGGAGATCCCGGCGTCCGTCGCATCCTCGCCCAGGACGAGGAGAGTCTTGATTTTCCCCGAGGAGACGCCCGCGGCGATCTCGGCCAGCCGGCCGGTGGCGAGACCAAGCAACTTCGCACCGGAGGTGTTGGGGTTGCCGTCCTCGGAAATAAGAAATCCGTCGCCTTTTTGCGGGCGGGGCAGCACGTCGAACAATTCGATTCCGAGAGCGGAGGCCAGACGTTTGGCGAGGAAGAGTTCCTCGTTGGTCAAGCGGGCGGAGGCGAGCAGGGCGGTTGCGCCGGGATTCTGGCGGAGTTGATCGGCGGCGGCCTGGATGGCACGCGGCCACTTCGCCGGGCTGTCCTCGCCCTTCACCGCCGGTTCCTTGAGCCGCTCCGGACTGTTGACGTAATGGAAATTGAGCCGGTGGTTGTCGGGGATCCAGCAGGAGTTGACGAAATCGTTTTCCCGCGGGGTGATGCGGTGGATGACATTTTCCCGGCTGCCGATGAGGATGTTGGCGCCGGTGCCGCAATTGACGTCGATGCTCTTGGTTTCCCGCAGGAACCAGACACGCATGCTGAAACGGAAATCCTTCGAAGTGAGTGCGCCGACCGGACAGATGTCCACCGTGTTGAGCGAATAATTGCTGTCGAGCGACTTGCCCGGATAAACCGTCAGGGTGGTGTAGCTACCGCGGTTGACGAAACCAAGCACGTCATCCTTCGCCACCTCCTGCATGAAGCGGATACAGCGCGAACACATGATGCAGCGTTCGTCGTCAAGCACGATGCGTGGCCCGATGTCCTGGCGCTTGGGCTTCTTGACTTTCTCCTCCACGAAGCGCGACTCGCCTTTGCCGTATTCGACGGAAAACTCCTGCAGCCGGCACTCTCCGGCCTGATCGCAGATCGGACAATCGAGCGGGTGGTTGATCAGCAGAAATTCCATCACGCCCTTGCGGCATTCCTCCACCAGGGGCGAACTGGTGCGCACGCCCATCCCCTCGCTGATCTCGGTGGCGCAGGAAATGGCCGGCCGCGGGCTCCAACCGATCTCCGGTTTGCCATCCGGGCCGAGGACCGGCTTGCGATCCGGGGTCATCTTGGGCATGCCCATTTCGACAAGACACATGCGGCAATTGCCGGGCGAACTGAGCTTGGGATGATAGCAATAATGGGGCACGAACTGCCCGCTTTTCATGCAGGCCTCGATCAAACGCGTACCCTTGGGGAATTGTTTCCATTCCCCATCCACCTGCACATTCACCATCGGAACCTCGGTCGCCGTCGCGCTCATCTCGAAAAAATTAGCATCCTGCCTTCAAAAGTGTCGCAAAGGTATCTCTGGGCCGCCGCGTTTCCGCAAGAAAAAGTCGGAAGCTGTTCGTCAATCCCTCAGCACGGTATTCGGCAGTTCGTCCTTGTCGTCCGGGCGGCGGGGAAAATGGAGGGCGAGGACATTCCCCGTTTTTCGAATCACATCCACCACCGCTTCTGTAAAAACCCCTTTTGAAAACTGCTCGCCCAGTTCGCGGACAATCTCCTCCCAGAATCCCGCGGCGCACTTTTCATGAATGCCAGTGTCGCCCACGATGGCAAAGCCGCGTTCTTCCGGCGCAAAATAGAGTAAAACGGCATTGCGATCACGCGTCGCGGTCATGCCGAGTTTTTCAAAGCGCGCCGCGGCGCGATCCATGATGGATGCCTTGCGCCGGCGATAGGTCACGAAAACCCGGATCTCGCCGGAAGTCTGCGATTCGGCGTCCTTGATGGCCTCGACGATCCGGGCGTCGTCGAAATGCTGGATGAATTCCCGTGTTTTCATGATTTCACCAACTGCCGCTGGCGCCTCCACCGCCAAAACTTCCGCCCCCGCCGCTGAATCCTCCCCCGCTGCTCCCTCCGCCAAATCCTCCCCCGCCGAATCCGCCGCTCGATCGTCCGCTGGAGCTTCCCCAGCTTCCGCCGCCGAATGGCGGACTCCAGACGTCGCGCCGTCCGCTCGGTCCGTAGTAGGTGCCGTTTTTCAACTCATTCCGCAATTTGGCAACCATGATGACGAACACGACGAGGAAGAAGATCGTCATGAAAAGGGCGATTCCGGAGGGGTCAAAAACCTCCTCCTCGGCCACTGTTCGTCCGGTGCCCTGGTATTCGCCGCGGATAGCACGTTGAATTGCGTCCACTCCGCGGGTGATCCCGGCGTCATAGTCCCCGGCGCGAAAGGCGGGAACGATTTCGTTTTGAATGATGCGTTTACCCGTGACATCGGGCAGGACGCCCTCAAGGCCGTAGCCGACTTCGATGCGGGTTTTGCGGTCCCGGGGAAAAACGAAAAGCACGACGCCGTTGTCGGTTTGTTTTCGGCCCACGCCCCAACTTTCGGCGGTGCGCTGGGTGAAGTCCTCCATGACGTAGTCCGCCGGCACTGCGGGCATCGTCACCACAAGCACCTGATTCGACGTTTCGCGCTCGAAGGCCTCGAGCCTGGCGTTCAACGCCGCACTGGTCTGCGGGGAAAGGATTCCCGCCCCATCGGTGACATAGCGGGCCGGCTTGGGCGGCAGGGGGTCAGCCGCAATTGCCGCACAAACGAACAGACCGGAAAGAAGCAGACACCGCGTGGCGGAGCGCCAGTTCATTTGCGCGGAAAAAATCAGGGCGTCGCGGGCGCGGGGGTGGCGAAGTTAAACTTCACTTCCGGTGCCTTGTCGGCCCCTTCACTCGCAGCGAAATACGGCTGCGGCGTGAATCCCATCAGTCCGGCAAACAACACCGTGGGCAGACTTTTCACAGCGGTGTTGTAGGGCTGGACAGTCTCGTTGAACTTCCGGCGTTCCACGGCAATGCGGTTCTCCGTGCCCTCGATCTGGGCCTGGAGTTCCTGGAAGTTGGCGTTGGCCTTGAGTTC
>JBMOHI010000056.1:0-9712 GCA_049317925.1 Terrimicrobiaceae bacterium | reverse complement strand
AGAACGGAGGGCGGGGTTGCGACGGCAATGGCCTCCTCGGCCCCGCGCCACACCGCGAGGTCGTCCCGGCTGTTGCCCATGTACGAGAACACACCAAAACGCGCCTTCAAGGCGGCGCGCTTGCGGTGGGCCGAGAGGTTGATCACTCCGTCACTGCCGAGAACTTCGGAGAAAATGCCGAGGTGATTGGCGATGGCGTCTGCATAAATTTGGTCCGAAGCCGTAGCGAGGATCAGCGTTCGTCCCCGCGCTTTCTCCTCCTTTAGGAAGGCCAGCACGTCTTCCCGATAGGAAAACGCGGCTGGATCAAGCGGGATGCGCCGGGCGATCTCGCGTTTCAAATGCACCCGCCCGCGCCGGAGCCACACCAGGGCGGGAAAAACTCGCAGGGGATTTCTTGTCAGAAAAGAAACGAACGATTTCACCGACGCATCGCCCCGGATGAGGGTTCCATCTAGATCAACGCAGAGGACCGGCGGCGGGGCTTGGGTCATTTTTTGTGGCCGTGATCGGCGAAATCCAGCCATTGCTGCGCGGGCTTGATGGTCACGCTGGCGAGCAGGAGGCTTAATGTCAGGAGAGTGAGAATGATTCCGGCATGGAAACCACGTGGAATGTATTCCATGCGGAGAAGATGGCGTCCTGCCGCCAAGGGAATGGCGCGCATGGCGTGGTTGGCAGGAAGAATCTGGTAGCTGATTTGCACGCTGCCCGGCAAGGAAACGGCCTGCCAGTCCTTCGAATACGAATCGGTGACCACCAATAAGGCGGCACGGTCGGTCTGGACTTGGAGGGTCCAATGGTCGGTGGACGAATCGAGAACCGTGATGTCGAGTTTTGCGTCCCCGGATTCAGGCCGCGGGATCGGTTCGCTTTCCAAAAGCACGGTCTTGCGCAGATCGAAGGTGGGCGATTTCAGTTCCTCAAGAATTGCCTGACCCGGGGGCAGGACCTTAAACTCCTGGGCAAGAAAGAAGCGTGGGAACGGTTCCGAAAAGGGCACGACATCGATGGCACCATCCGGTTTCGGCACGAAGGCCAGCCTGCAGCGGAACATCGATAGGATCGGATGGAGTTTCTGGAACTGGAGGTATTGGTTGGCCTTTTCCGGGTCGTTCCCCTGGGTGAGATGCAGGAGCTGGGCGTAGCGTTTCAGCACGCCCGGATCGTAACCCCAGATGTTTTCGCTGCGCAGGAACATGGAGGCGTCCGGGTTGAAAATATTGAGCGTTCGGTAATCGCCCGGATTCTGTTTAAGGAAATCCGCGACAGGTTTGTGCGTGAAGTCCGCGAGGGGAAAGGTGGTGACGGAACTCCGCGCGAAGAAAAACAGCTCCGCCACCGCGACCAGTGCGATCGCCCAGGTTGCCGCCGGCCAGCGCCGGGTCGAGAAGAACAATCCGCCAAAGAGCAGCAAGGTGCCGCCGGCGATTTGCAGGGCACCGGCGGCGTGGGATTGCAGCGTTTGCAGAACTTGCGCGTTCTCCAAGACGGCGGGATTTAAGTAGGACTCCTTCGAGTTCAGGGCCGCTTGGAGGAATTCCTGGAAAACCGAGGCCCCGGGATTTTGTCGGGCTAGCGCGAAGCCAGCGACCAGGAACAGAACGCCCGCGCCCAACGCGCAGAGCCAGAGCGCGCGGCCGGGTTTTTCGCCCCGGAGAAGACGGTCCATGCCCATACCGGCGAAAAGCGCGACGAACAGGCCGGCAAAAATGATGAACTTGGACGCGCCGCGAAATCCACTGAAGCCGGGCAGAATATGATACAGGACGCGGTGAAGCGGGGTGTGCGCTCCGAGGGCCAGGAGCACGACCAGCGCGAACAGGATCAGCAGCCGCGCCGTGCCGGCCCGATCGGTCCGCCCGATCGATCCGTGGACGGCGAGCAGAAGCATCCCCACCCCGGAAAAAAAACTCATCTCCCACAAGTAACATCTGCCCCAGTAGGGAGCCGCCTGCATGTCTCCAAAAAACCAAGGGGTGATCAGGGTGAGGGCGTTCTCCGGGGGAAAGGAAAACATCGAGGCAAAGTCATAGCTGACCCCGCCGCTCCGAACGGATTCCCCGGCGGCCGAGATGCCGGGAAGAAGCTGAGCCGCAGCCAGAAGAGCAGCGAGGGGATAGATGAAGATAAGCCCGCCTGCAGCCAGCAACGGGCGGGATGTTCCAATCAGATGCACCAGCGCATAAGCGCCTGCCACCAGCGCGGTGTAATAGACGTATTGCGGATGTCCGGCATAAATTTGCAGAGCGGCCGCTCCCGCGGCGAGGAAGATCCAAGCGGCGTGACGCCGCGCCAGCCAGCCGTCAATGCCCAGAAAAATCAGCGGCACCCAGGCGATGGCACAGACATTGGAAAGGTGCCCGGCGTAGATGTGCAGATAAAACGTCCCGCTGAACATGGCGGCAACTCCTGCCACAAAGGCCGCGGCCGGACGCAGCTTCCGCTGCGCCGCCCACGTGTAAGTTGCGGCACCAAGAAGAAAAACATGCAGCGCGAAGGACCAGTTGATTGCCGTGGCCAGGGGAAGAAGGAGAAATATCAGATTGGGTGGATAGAGAAGCGCAGACTGGAATTGTCCCAGGTAAGGAATTCCGCTGTAAATGTAGGGATTCCAGAGGGGAAAATTCCCCTGGGCCATTTCGCCGAAACCGAAGGCGCGGGAGAACAAAAAATGGAGCGTGATATCGGTGCTCTTCTCCGATAGCACGATGCTGGTCGAGAATAGTTCCCTGATGATCGGCAGTGCGGCGAGCACCGCCAGGAGCAGGATCCAGGGAACATGCGGCCACAGGACGGCCAAACGCGGGTAGGGACCCTTTTTCACGGCTTCGCGCGCTGAGCCGGCTTCTGCGCACAGGCCTCCATTCCCCCTCCACGGAAGGAAAATGGGCGCCACCAGAAACGGTGTTTGGAAAAAAGCCTTACCAGCAGGTTGGAAAACGAAGGCAGATACTTTCCGATCACGCCGTTGATATAGTTGATGTTGGTGGATTTGCTGCAGCTTCGGACGAAGACCATCCGCAGTCCGGCTCTCTCGAGGAGGCGGGTGATCGTGGCGGGGTCGAAATAGAAGAGGTGCTCGTCTGGTTTGAGGTGAACCCATTTGCTGCCCATCAGTCGGCGCCAGGGACTGGCCGCATTGGGCGTGTGAACTAGCAGGAATCCCCCGGGCTTGAGAATTCTCACGACCTCCAAAATCTCGATCATCGGGTCCTCAAAATGCTCGATGACATCATCCATCACCACTGCCTGATAATGTCCGGACGGCAGGGCGGTCTCCCTCAGATTGCCGGTCACGACATCCAGCCCGAGAGTCTCGCGGGCGTATTCGGAGGCAAAACTGGAAAGTTCGACGCCCTGAGCCTTCCATCCCCTTCGATTGGCCTCCGCGATGAGAAATCCCCCGGCGCAACCCACATCGACCAGGAACCCTTTTGGGCCCCTGGCCTCCAGCTCATCAAGCTGCCGACTGAAAAAAATGAGGTGCAGTTCGCGATCCTGCAGATAATTCCGGTAGCCCGTGGCATCGTCTTCGCGTTCAAAGTAGCTTTTGCCCGAGTATTTCTTGGTGATTTCCTCACTGGGAATCCGGGGACTGACAAACATCAAGAGGCAAGAGGCGCAGCGGACCACCGTTCGCTTGGTGGCGGGCTCGGCTCCAAGCTCATACACCGGCTCCTTCGTGCCCTCTCCGCAGATGGGGCAGGCAACATCATGGAGCGCGAGTGAGTTGCGATTGTCTATTTGCATGGGGTGAGATGCGGCGGTGCCAAACAAATCGCGCGAGGTTTAGAGTCAACCGCCCATCGGGCACAAGCTTTTCATCATCAAGGCGTCCGCAACGGAAACCGGCCCGCGCTTCATCGTTCGGTTAGTCTCCCGGAAAGAAAGGCCGTTGGCCCGGTTCTTAATCTTGGACGCCGAGTTTCCCGGCAACCATCCGGCCCAGATGTTCGCGGAGGGATTGGGAATCCAGTCTCTCCAGCAAACTTTGGAAAAAGCCGTTGATAATGAGGCGGCGGCCTTCGGTCTGTGGTATGCCGCGGGCCTGCATGTAGAACAATTCGTCCTCGTTGATTTCGCCCGATGTTGCGCCGTGGGTGCAGCGCACATCATCCGCTAGAATCTCCAGTCCGGGCATCGAGTTGGCCTCGGCTTCGTCGCTCAACATGAGGTTGCGAACCTTCTGGTACGCATCGGTGCGGTGGGCACCGGGCTCGACCTTGATTAGGCCGGCGAAGATGGTGCGCGCCTTGTCGTCGAGGGAGTTGAGATAAAGCAGGTCGCTGGTGGCTCCGGGCGCGGTGTGGGATTGCAGAGTGCGCTGGTCGATCTGGCGGGTTCCGTCCATCGGATTGAGCGAGAGCATCACGCTGCGGGAACCTTCACCGGCGAGGCGGCTGAGCGATTCTCCGCGGACGAAACCGCCGCCGAAATTCATATTCAGAGCGGTAGATGAGGCGTCGCGGTCCACCACGGTGGAGTTGAGGTGAAAAGCCAACGAGTCCCGCGACCATTCCTGCACGGCGGTGTAGTGCAACTGCGCCCCGCGTTCGAGGTGCAAGTCATTAACCCCGCAGGCGAAGGCGCGTTTGCCGTCGGCGCTTTTGAAATGGTCGATCACCGTCACTTTGCTGTTCTCTCCGCAGATGATAAGGGTGTGGGGAAACACGGAGGCATTTTCGCCCTCAACCCAATGAAAGATTTCGATGGGCAGGGTGACCTCGGTGTTTTTCGGCACGAACAAGAGGGCTCCGCTGGTGAGGCGGGCCTTGTGCATGGCGGCGTATTTGTGCGAGCCGAGTTCAACCGGCTGGACCATGAAGTATTTGCGGAAGAGATCCTCGTTTTCACGGGCGGCAACTTCCAGCGGCTGCAGGATTACCCCTTCGGGCAAACGCGAGGTGTCTTTATGCAGCAGGGTATTGTTGCCGAAAACCAACCGGGCCGAGAACTCTTCGAGGCCCTGCGACGCGTTGATGAGGCGGCCCTCGCTGTCAACCGGGCCTGCCGGCACAAAGTCCGTGAGGTCCAGTGCAGCCAGGTTTGAGAAACGCCAAGGTTCGTCCTTGCGTTTCGGGGCCGGGGTGGATTCGTAGTCCTGCCAGGCGGCGGTCTGCTGTTCGCGGAACCACGCGGGCCAATGCGAGTCGGTCTCGGTTTTCAAAGGAATTTCCGTGAGGACAGCACTCATCCCACCGAGCCCTCCATTTCGAGGTCAATGAGGCGTTTGAGTTCGACCGAGTATTCCATCGGGAACTGCTGGACGAGGTCGTTGACGAAGCCATTGACGGCGAGGCTCATGGCCGCGCCCTCGGAAATACCACGCTGCTGCATGTAAAAGATCTGCTCGGCGCTGATCTGGCTCACGCTGGCTTCGTGCTGGCAGGCGTTGCCCTGGCCGCGCACGGAGATGGCGGGATAGGTGTCGGTGCGGCTGTGGGAATTGATCAAGAGGGCGTCGCACTCGGTGTTGTTCTTGCATCCCTTGAGGTGCTTTGGCACGTGGACGAGGCCGCGATAGGTGGCGCGTCCGGTTCCGACACTGATGGATTTGGAGACGATGTTGCTGGTGGTCTCGTCGGCCGCGTGGATCATCTTTGCGCCGGTGTCCTGGTGTTGTCCGTCGCTGGCCAGAGCGATGGAAATGACTTCGCCGCGGGCTTTGCGGCCTTTCATGACCACGCCGGGATATTTCATGGTCAGACGCGAGCCGATGTTGCAGTCGATCCATTTGATCTCGGCTTCCTCGTGGGCCAGGCCGCGCTTGGTCACGAGATTGAAAACGTTCGGGCTCCAGTTCTGCACCGTGACGTATTGGATCTTGGCGCCTTTGAGGGCGACCAGTTCGACCACGGCGCTGTGCAGTGTGGCCGTCTCGAATTTCGGCGCGGTGCAGCCTTCCATATACATGACCTCGCTGCCCTCGTCGGCGATGATAAGGGTGCGCTCGAACTGGCCGAAGTTTTCCGCGTTGATGCGGAAATAGGCCTGAAGCGGATGCTTCACCTTCACGCCCGGAGGCACGTAAATGAAGGATCCGCCGGAGAAGACGGCGCTGTTCAGCGCGCTGAATTTGTTGTCTCCGGTGGGGATGACCTTGCCGAACCACTTGCGGAAAATCTCCGGGTGTTTGAGCAGGCCTTCGCCGGATCCGACAAAAATCACGCCTTGTTCACCGACGGCGGCTTTGATGTTGGAGTAGGCCGCCTCGCTATCGAACTGGGCCTCGACGCCGGCGAGAAACTTGCGCTCCTGTTCGGGAATGCCCAGACGTTCGAAGGTAAGCTTCATCTCCTCGGGCACATCGTCCCAGGACCGTTTGGGCTGGGTTCCCTGCGAGAGGTAGTAGCGGATGTTGTCGAAAATGATGTTGTCGAGATCGTGGCTGGCCCAGTGCGTCGGCATGGGTTTCTCCAGGAACTTGCGGTAGGCGTCGCGACGGAAGTCGCGCACCCATTCGGGGTCTTTCTTGATCTCGGAGATGTATTCGATGGTCTTCTCGGTCAGGCCGGTGCCGGCGTCGAACTCGTAGTTGACGTCATAGCGGAAGTCCCCGACCGAGCGGTCGATGCCGATGTCTGTTTGCGTGGCGGTGCTCATGATTCAAGCGGCGACAGCCGTCTCCTTCTCCACCCAGTCGTAACCATTGGCTTCGAGTTTGAGGGCGAGATCTTTTTCTCCGCTCATGACGATGCGGCCATCCACCATCACGTGGACGACGTCGGGCACGATGTAATCAAGCAGGCGTTGGTAATGGGTGATGACGAGAAAACCGCGGTCCGGTCCGCGCAGGGCGTTGACGCCGTCGGAAACGATCTTCAGCGCATCAATGTCGAGACCGCTGTCGGTTTCATCCAGCACGGCGTAGGAAGGTTCGAGCATGGCCATTTGCAGGATCTCGCAGCGTTTCTTCTCTCCGCCGGAGAAGCCTTCATTGACGGAGCGCGCGGTGAAGGCGCGGTCGATCTTCAAGGCATCCATTTTAACGTAAAGGCGTTTGTAATAGGCGACGGCATCGAGTTCCTCGCCCTCGGCCAGACGGGCCTGCACGGCGGCGCGCAGGAAGTTGGCAATGGTCACGCCGGGGACCTCCATCGGATATTGAAAAGCGAGGAACAGTCCGGCGCGGGAACGTTGGTCCGGCTCCAGGCCGAGAATGCTTTGTCCGTCCATGAGGACGTCTCCGCCCGTGACTTCGTAGCTCGGATGCCCGGCCATGACTTTGGCCAGGGTGCTTTTGCCCGAGCCGTTTTTGCCCATGATGGCGTGGACCTCGCCCTTGGGAATTTCCAAGTTTAGGCCCTTGAGGATTTCCTTGCCGGCGATGTTGGCGTGCAGATTTTGGATGGAGAGACTCATTTCGATTGCGGATTGCGGAGTTTGGATTGCGGAGTTTTTGAACAGGTGGCGCAGAGGCCGCGGAGGGTGATTTCGCTGTGGGTGACAGTAAGGCCTTTGGGAAGGTCGAAGGCGCGTTCGAGATGACGGCCGGTGGCGAGCGGGACATCATGGACCTTGCCGCATTGCTCGCAGACGAAGTGTCCGTGTTCCTGGAGGTTGGCGCAGAAGCGGGTGGCTTCGCGTTCGACATTGACCTGCCGGGCCAGGCCGCAGGAGACCAGGGTTTCCAAGCAGTTGTAGACCGTGGCCAGCGAGATGTTCGGCATGTGCTGCTTGGTGCGGAGAAAAACCTCCGTGGCGGTCGGATGGTCGCGTTTGGCCAGCAGGACATCGTAAACTTCGCGGCGCTGGGGAGTCAGACGATGGCCGCTGTGGCTGATCGTCTCTTCGTAGGCTGAGGGCTCGGGGTGAGCAGGTTTCATATGCCCAATGTAACTGCGACCCGATCCTAATCAATAATAATTCTAATTTGTCTTCAGAAAGGGGCGTCGGATTTCGACGACACCGGAGGCTCGGAGCCCCACAAGCTCATCCTGCTTGGATTGCCTGACCGTTCGTGCGACGCTGCGGCGTTTATCCCAATTTATGACAGCACGCATTTCCCGCGGAGGGCTTCAGGTGGCCAAGGTTCTTGATGATCTTGTGAACGATCGGGTGTCTCCCGGAACGGGCATCGCGCCGGATGCATTTTGGGCGGGACTGGAGAGCATCGTCGCGGAACTCGGGCCGAAGGTGCACGCGCTCCTTCGCAAGCGGGACGAACTGCAGGCGGAAATCGACGCCTGGCACAAAGCCCGGGCAGGCCGGAGTTTCGACGCGGCGGCCTATCGGCAATTTCTTCAGGATATCGGGTATCTCGTGCCGGAGGGCGAAGAATTTGCCATCACCACGGAAAATGTCTGCCCCGAGATCGCGGAGATCGCCGGCCCGCAATTGGTGGTTCCGGTGATGAATGCCCGCTATGCGCTCAACGCCGCCAACGCCCGCTGGGGCAGCCTTTACGACGCGCTCTATGGCACCGATGTGATCAGCGAGGCCGATGGGTGCGAACGGTCGGGGAAATTCAATCCGCGGCGCGGAGTCCGGGTCGTCGCTTATGCCCGTGAATTCCTCGACCAGGCCGTGCCATTGACGCAGGGAAGCCACCGCGATTCCCTGGGCTACGAAGTTTCAGACGGCCAGCTTGTGGTGAATCTGCCCGGAGGGATCCGGGCCGGGCTGCGCGATCCGTCCCAATTCGCAGGCTATAACGGCGACGCGGCCGCACCTGAGGTCGTGTTGTTGAAAAATCACGGCTTGCACATCGAGATCCAGTTCGATCGCGGGCACCCGATCGGAAAAACTGATGAGGCGGGGATCAAAGATGTGGTCTTGGAATCGGCGATAACCACCATTCAGGATTTTGAGGATTCCGTCGCGGCGGTTGATGCCGATGACAAGGCACTCGTGTATGCCAACTGGTTGGGATTGATGAAGGGCGACCTCGCGGAGACCTTCGAGAAAAACGGGCGGACCCTCACCCGCACGCTCAATCCGGATCGGGCGTACACCACGCCGGACGGTGGCACACTCTCCCTGCCGGGACGCAGCCTCATGCTGGCGCGTAACGTCGGCCATCACATGTTCACCGACGCGGTGCTGGACCGCGAAGGACGCGAAATCCCCGAGGGGTTTCTCGATGCCATGGTCACCAGTCTCATCGCCATTCACGATCTCAAGGGCGAAGGCCCATTTCGCAACACGCGGCCCGGCGGCATTTATATCGTCAAACCCAAGATGCACGGCCCGGAAGAGGTGGCGCTCACCTGCGAATTATTCGGCCTGGTCGAGGATGCGCTCGGGCTTGAGCGCAACACGGTGAAAATCGGTATCATGGACGAGGAGCGCCGCACTACGGTGAACCTCAAGGAATGCATCCGTGCCGCACGCGAGAGGGTCATTTTTATCAACACCGGATTCCTCGACCGGACCGGTGACGAGATTCACACCAGCATGGAGGCCGGAGCCATGGTGCGGAAAAATGCCATGAAACAGCAGCCCTGGATTGCTGCCTATGAGGATTGGAATGTGGACACCGGACTGGTCTGCGGCCTGCGCGGCCGGGCCCAGATCGGCAAAGGCATGTGGGCCATGCCCGAGCGCATGGCCGAGATGATGACGGCAAAAATCGGCCATCCCCGGGCCGGAGCCAACACCGCCTGGGTGCCGTCACCTACCGCCGCAACGCTGCATGCCATGCATTATCATCAGGTGGACGTGCGCAAACGGCAGGCCGAACTGGCCGGTCATCCCCGCGCGGGACTTG
>JBMOHI010000055.1:0-9793 GCA_049317925.1 Terrimicrobiaceae bacterium | reverse complement strand
TGCTGGCCCTGATCAATGTGATTCTGGGTCCGACCTGCCGGTGCACATTGCGCACAGCGGTGCAGACGCAGGAATTGCCCTCGCTCAATCGCCTGCGCACCGCCCGCCGCGCGCTCAACCGCATCCAGGCAAAGGTTGCGGTCGCCCAGCAGCAAGCGCCCGCCGCATGAATGCGCTCGTCCAACAACGCTGCCTGCACCATGCCGGACGCGAGGCGGTCGCCCGCTGCCCGGAATGCCATCGCTTCTTTTGCCGCGAGTGCGTGTCGGAACACGACGATCGCATTCTGTGCGCGGCCTGCCTGCAGCAGCTCCTGGCCCCGCCACCCTTGCGGCAGCACGGCAATTTCCGGGTCATCGTCACGCTCGCACAAAGCGTGCTGGCGGTGGGGCTGGTCTGGTTTTTCTTTTTTCTGGTGGGCAAGGGTCTCCTCGCCATTCCGACGTCCTTCCACGAAGGCACGCTCTGGGAGAAATTCCAATCGCCATGAAACGCGCCTTCCTTCGCGAACATGGCAAAGGGGTTTTCGATCTGATCGAGGAGGCTTTTCACCTGCTGCGGTCAGCCTCCGCGGCGACGCTCGCGGCCTACTATCTGGGCGCGGTGCCGTTTGTCGCGGGGTTCCTTGTGTTTTGGACGGACATGAGCAGCAGTCCTCTGGCGTCCCGGCATCTCGGCGCGGCCACGCTCGGTCTCACCGGACTCTTCCTCTGGATGAAATTCTTCCAGGCGCGGTTCGCCCGAGGATTGCTGGCGGAGCTGTCGGACGGACCAGCGACGGAAGGCGGCTTCCGGCGCGGGGTGCAGCAATTGACCACCCAAACGGTGATTCACTCCACCGGGCTTTTCGTGCTTCCCCTTGCGGCTCTCATCGTCCTTCCGTTCGGTTGGGTTTATGCGTTTTACCAGAATGCCACCATTCTCGGAGGCGATGACGATCTGCATACGGTCGCCCGCAAAGCCGCCCGTCAGGCTGGTTTCTGGCCGGGCCAGAATCACATCCTGCTGGTCGTGCTTTCCGGGTTTGGACTTTACGTCTTTATCAATTGGCTCTCGTTCGGGTTCGTCGTCCCGCACCTGCTCGAAATGCTCTTCGGCATCGAAACGATTTTCACCCGGAGCCCATATAGCCTGCTCAACACCACATTTTTCGCCGCCGCGCTGGGACTCACCTATCTAAGCGTCGATCCCCTCATCAAAGCCTGCTACGTGCTGCGGTGCTTTCAGGGGCTCTCCCTCAACACCGGCGAGGATCTGCGCACAGAGCTCCGCCGCTTTGCCCTTCCGCTGCCCGCGGTCGTCTGCGCGCTCCTGCTTCTGGGCTCGGTTCCGCTGCACGCTGACGAAACGCCTGTGATGCCCCCGTCGGTGGAATCCGCCGAACTCGATCGCACCATCAGCGAGGTGATTCAGCAGGGCAAATACGCCTGGAGGATGCCGCGCGATGAAGCGGAGGACGCCGGCGGGGAAGGACTGTTCTCCGGTTTTCTCAACGCGATATCCAAGGCGATCGAGGATAGCGTTCGTTGGGTCGGCGATCTTCTCCGCGAATTCCTCGAGTGGCTCTTCGACCGGAAAAAGCGTTCGCCATCCGATCCGTCTGCCTCATGGATCACCCCGCAGCTCGGATTGCTTTTTGCCGTCCTCGCCGCCACAGCCTGCCTGCTGGCCATTGTCATTCTGCGGATGATCCGGGCCCGCCGGAAATCGGAAACCGTGACCAGCACTGCCCTCGCGGCCCTGCCGGATCTGACGGATGAAAACACCGGTGCCGGGGAACTTCCCGAAGACGAGTGGACACGACTGGGCCGCAGCCTGTGGGAACGCGGCGATCTGCGGCTGGCCCTGAGGGCCTTTTATCTCGCCAGCCTGTCACAACTTGCCGCCCGGGGGATGATCACCCTCGTCCGGTCCAAGTCGAACCGCGACTACGAACGCGAGATCCGCCGCCGCGCCCATGCTCTACCGGAGATTGCCGCAGTTTTTGGAGAGAACGTCCGGACATTTGATCGCGTCTGGTACGGACTCCACGAGGCCAATACCGAGGTGCTCGAACGTTTCCTCGCCAACCTCGAACGCATGAGGACGGTCCCATGAAACGCCTCGTTCCCGGCATTCTCCTTGTGCTCTGTGTTCTCCTCCTGGGAGGGACCCTCTACGCCCTGCTGCAATGGCGCTTCGCCATGGGCGACGTTTACCCGCCCTATTCCTCCCTACGGGCCGACCCGCTCGGAACCATGGCGCTGCACGAAAGTCTGCAACGTCTTCCCGGTCTCACGGTGACTCGGGACCACCGTATGACCGATCAATTGCCCGCAGGCCGGAACACCACCTATCTTCACCTCGCCGCCGATCCGGGGGATTGGCGGACACTGCCGCCGGAGACCATACGGACCGTCGAGCGGTTCCTGGTCGAGGGCGGACGCCTCGTCGTCATGTTTGCGCCCGGAGATTCCGAGCGCGACGTTTCCCGGCACGAGCGAGAGGAGAAAAAGAGCGCCGAAAAGAAGGAGAAAACCAAGGACTCCCCGACGCCCTCCCCGACCCCGAAGGACAAACCGGAAAAAATCTCCCTGACTGACCGCTGGGGAATTGACCTGGCCATTCAAGCGCCGGAGGAAGCGACCAAGTCGTCCCCGCTCCAGGTCCGCAATGTTTCCACGCTGGCGCTTCCTGCGGAACTCGCCTGGCACAGTGCCATGGTGATGAAAAAACCGGGACCGGGCTGGACCACGATCTACTCCCGCACCGGCGAGGCCGTGCTGGCGGAACGCAAATTCGGCGAAGGCAGTATGGTCATCGCCACGGATTCCTATTTTGTCAGCAACGAAGCCATGTTGCGGGACCGGCAGCCCGGCTTGCTGGCGTGGTTGATCGGAGCGAACCATCAGGTCATTTTCGACGAAGCACACCTCGGTATCATGGACTCCCCCGGCATCGCCGCACTGGCCCGGAAATACCGCCTCCAAGGCGTGGCGGCCGCCCTCTTCGTTCTTGTCCTGCTTTTTGTGTGGAAGAACAGTTCCAGTCTTTCCGAAACGATTCCCCCTCGCGATGTCACGGAAGGAGTCGTAGCCGGACGCGAGGCCTCCGCCGGTTTCATCGGCTTGTTGCGACGGAACATCCCGCCGGACGCCGTCCTCGAATCCTGTCTCGCGGAATGGAACAAAACGTTCGATCGCAGTAAGAAATACAGCCGCAGGGAAAAGGACGCCGTCCAAGCCATCGTGGCGGAGGAACACGCGCGACCGAAACGCGACCGCGATCCCGTGTCCGCCTACCGGCGGATCTGCGCCGCCCTCCATCGCGGCAAGCCCACCCCTTAGATTCACCACAAAAAATTATGGAAACCACCAAACTCAAGGAAACGCTCGCCGCCGCCCGCGCCGAGGTCGGCAAGGTCATCATCGGCCAGCACGATGTCATCGAAAAGGCGCTCATCGTCATCTTCACCGGTCATCACGCGCTCATCGAGGGCGTGCCGGGCGTGGCCAAGACGCTGCTGGTCCGCACGCTCGCCCATGTCCTCGGTTGCGAGTTTTCCCGCATTCAGTTCACCCCGGACCTCATGCCCTCGGACATCACCGGCACGAATGTTTACAATCTGCAGCGCAACGAATTCTCGCTGGTGAAGGGACCCGTCTTCACTTCGTTTCTCCTTGCCGATGAAATCAACCGCGCACCGGCCAAGACCCAGTCCGCCTTGCTGCAAGCCATGCAGGAACGCGAGGTGACCATCGACCGCGAAACCCACCGCCTCCCGGCCAACTTCACCGTATTCGCCACACAAAACCCCATCGAGTACGAGGGCACCTATCCGCTGCCCGAGGCGCAAAAGGATCGCTTCATGCTGAAGATCACCATGGAGGCACCGGACCGCGAAGAGGAGTTGCTCCTGGCCCGCCGCACCATCGGCAGCGATGCCCCCGAAGCCATTCTCGCCAGCGGCGCGGTCCAACCCGTCATCAGCCACGACGATCTGCGGGCGCTGCGCGGGCAACTCGCAATGGTGGCTATGCGCGAGGAACTCGTCGCCTACGCCGTGGACATCGTGCTCGGCACCCGCCACCACGAAAACATTCTCGTCGGCGCGGGCCCCCGTGCCACCCAGGCCCTGCTCCTGGCCAGCCGCGCTTGCGCCGCCCTGGCCGACCGCGACTTCGTCACGCCCGACGATATCAAGGCCATGGCCGCGCCGGTGCTGGAACACCGCCTGATTCTCCGGCCCGAGATTGAGATCGAGGGAGTCACCGTGCGCGAGGTCGTTCGCGCGATTTTGGATCAGGTTGCCGTGCCGCGATGATCGTCCCCCGCAACCGCCTGCTTTTTTGGTTCGCCGTCGTGGCGGTGCCCTTCTCGCTCGTCGCGGGGGTTTCGCCACCGGCGTTCGGACTGGCCTGCGCCGCCGTCGGCTGCCTGGTCGTAATCGCGGTGGTGGATGCGTTGGGAGCCCGCGGGGCCCTGGCTGGACTGCGGGTGGAACTGCCCCCGGTCGTTCGCATGGCCCTGCAATGCGAGGCGAAGATCGAATTGACCATCCACCACCCCACCCGTCCGGTGCGCACTCTGCGGCTGGCGCTGCCCATGCCGGCGGACTTCGAGCAACCCAGGGAAGAAATGCTCGTTACGCTGCCGGGCGGAAGCGAATCCTCCCGGCTGCCGTGGCTCTGCCGTCCCCGCCACCGCGGGACGTTTCACCTTTCATCGGCGGCGGCCGAGGCCGATTCCCCGCTGGGTTTCTGGGGCATCCGCGCACGGGTTCCGGTCACAAGCGAAATCCGGGTTTACCCCAATCTCGCGCAGGAGCGGAAAAGCCTCGCCCTGTTGCTGCGAGGTGCCATCGGCTTTCATGCCCAGCGTCAGGTCGGCAAGGGGCGCGAGTTCGAGAAGTTGCGTGAATACGTGCCGGGTGACGGCTCCGAAGACATCCACTGGAAAGCCACAGCCCGCAAAGGCCGGCCCATCACCAAAGTCTTTCAAGTGGAGCGGACCCAGGAGGTGTATCTTGCGATTGATTCCTCACGACTGAGCGCCCGCCAGGATGCGCTGGAAAGTTTTCTTCAGGCCTCTCTCCTGGTCGGACTGGCCGCCGAACAACAAGGCGACCTCTTCGGCCTGATCACATTCTCGGACCGGGTGGAAAAATTCGTCCGCGCCCGCAATGGCCGGGCCCACTACGACGTTTGCCGCGAAGCCATCCACGCCCTCGAACCGAAACCGGTCAATCCCGACTTCGACGACGTTTGCAGTTTCATCCGGCTGCGACTGCGCCGCCGGGCCCTCATTGTTTTTCTCACCGCGCTCGACGATCCGGTGCTCGCGGAGAACTTTGTGCGCGCCTCCGGCCTCATCTGCCGTCAGCACCTTTTGCTGGTAGGAATGATCCCGCCGCCGGGCGCGGCCCCGCTTTTCACCGATCCAGACGTAGCGGATACCGACGCGCTCTACGAGGAACTCGGTGGCCACCTGCGCTGGCACAATCTCGAGGAACTCGGCGGTGTGCTCCAACGCCGCGGCGTGACGTTCTTCATGTTGGACGGCCAACAGACCGGCCACCAACTCGTCTCCCGTTATCTCTCGGTCAAACGCCGGCAACTTGTATGATCATCGACCTGCCCCGTTTCGTCGCCGCCGAACGCCCGAATTGGGAGGAACTGGAAAAGTTTCTCGCCCGGCTGGAGGTCCAACCCGGTGCCTGCCTCACCCTCCCGGAGGTCCGGCGCTTTCATCTGCTTTATGAACGGGCCGCATCCGATCTCGCCCGCATCACCACCTATTCCTCCGAGCCGGAGACGCGCAAATATCTTGAGAGCCTGGTCGCCCGCGCCTATGGCGAAATTCACGAGACCCGCGGTAGCCGCACCCGCCTGCAACCGGTCCGGTGGTTTTTCCAAACCCTGCCGCAGACCTTCCGGCGCCACGGGCGGGCTTTTGCGCTTTCCGTCGCCATCACCATCGTCGGATGCCTTTTCGGCGGCTTCGCCGTCGCACTCGATCCGGAAGCCAAACAAATCATCACCCCGTTTCCCCACCTGCTGCAAGATCCCGCCAAACGCGTGGCCGACGAGGAAAAGGCCGTGGACGACCGGCTGGAGGGGGCGAAGTCCGCCTTCTCTGCCCAACTCATGACGCACAATACCCGCGTCGCCATTCTTGCCCTGGCCCTTGGCATGACTTGGGGCATCGGCACAGGCATTCTGCTTTTTTACAACGGTGTGATTCTGGGTGCGATCGCGTTGGATTACGTCCGGGCGGGCCAGACGACCTTCCTTCTCGGCTGGCTCCTGCCCCATGGATCAGTCGAGATTCCGGCCATCCTCATCGCCGGCCAGGCCGGACTGGTCCTGGCTGGAGCCCTGATCGGTTGGGGACGGCGGATTCCGCTGGGACTCCGGCTGCGGGAGATCGGCGGCGATCTCGTCACGCTCATCTCCGGCGTGGCGATTCTGCTGGTCTGGGCAGGACTGGTTGAATCCTTTCTCTCGCAGTATCACGAACCGGTTTTTCCGTATTGGGCCAAAATCAGCCTCGGTCTGATTGAACTCGGACTGCTGGCGTTTTTCCTGGCGCGGTCCGGCACGAAAGGCTCCGGAAAGTGAAGACCAACGTCCTGCGCATCCGCACGCCGGAAGGAGTGGTTTTTTCCCAGTCCCTGGCCGGACCGGTGGTGCGCTTTTGCGCCTGGGTGGTGGACTCCACCGCGATCATGACCCTGATGACTTTGTGCGGAATGTTCGTGACGTTCTTTGGATTGATCAGCTCCGATTTTGCCGGCGCTCTTTACGCGTTGCTCTATTTCGTGATCTCCATCGGCTACGGCCTCGCCCTCGAATGGTTCCTGCGCGGCCAGACCTTCGGGAAAAAACTCTTCCGCCTTCGCGTAGTGGACGCCGAGGGTCTGAAGTTGCAGTTCCACCAGATCGCGATCCGGAATCTTCTGCGGTTCATCGACACCCTGCCCTTCGTTTATCTGGTGGGAGGAGTGAGCTGCTGGATCACCAGGAAAAACCAGCGCCTCGGCGACATCGCGGCCAACACCCTCGTCGTCCGACTGCCCCGGGTGGCCGAACCCGACGTCGAGCAACTCCTGGCCGGACGCTACAATTCCCTGCGTCAGCATCCGCATCTGGGAGCCCGCCTGCGCCAGCACACGGAACCCGCCGAGGCCTCCCTCGCCCTGCAAGCCCTCCTTCGCCGCGACGATTTCGATCCCTCCGCCCGGCTCGAACTTTTCGCCGATCTGGCCCGCCATTTCCGCGCCAAGGTCACGTTCCCCGCGGAAGCCACCGATGGCATCAGCGATGAGCAATACGTCCGCAATGTCGTGGACATCCTTTACCGCAGCCGCGGGCAAAGCCATCCGAGGACGCAACCGGTCCGGACAGCGGCCTAGACAATGCGCCCGACCCTGCTCCTGACCGCCTCATCCATCTTAATGATCGGCGGCCAGTCGCGCTTGAATCCCTCGCCCGCCAGCTTCTTCGTGGCATCGATGCCCAGCTTGGAACCGATGGCAATCTCGCTGGTGGCGTGATCCAGCACGTCAGCCGGACCTTTGGTGAAAAGACTATCCCGCTGCGGGTCGGTGTTGGCACAGAGGCGAAAGAGCACGTCGCTCGTGTTGTGTACATCCACATCGGCATCCACCACCACGATGTACTTGGTGAACATCATCTGCCCCATGCCCCACAGTCCGTGCATGATTTTATACGCCTGCATGGGATAGGTCTTTTTGATCGAAACAAAAACCGCGTTGTGAAAAACGCCCTCAGCCGGCAGCGCGATGTCGATGATCTCCGGAAAGTTCATCTGGAAAATCGGGAGAAAAATTTTCACCGAAGCCGCCCCGATGTAAAAATCCTCCATCGGCGGAATCCCGACAATCGTGGCGGGATAAATGGCATCCTTGCGATGCGTAATGGCCGTGATGTGGAAGACCGGATACGGCTCCGGCAGCGTGTAGTAGCCGGTGTGATCACCAAAGGGCCCCTCGTCCCGCAGCGGCTCGGTCGGGTCCACATAACCCTCAATGACGAAATCTGCGTTGGCAGGAACCTCCAGATCGTTCGTCTCACACTTGACCATCTCGATGGATTTCCGGCGCAAATAGCCGGCGAGCAGAAACTCATCGAGTCCATCGGGCAGCGGCGCGGTCGCGGCGAAGGGAAAAACGGGATCACCTCCCAGAAAAATCGCCACCGGCATGCGCGTGCCCGTTTCGTAATAGCGCCGTCCGTGCCGTGCGGCCACTTTCTGCAACTGCCAGTGCAGGCCCGTGCTGCGTTCATCGTAAACCTGGACGCGGTACATCCCGAGATTCCGGTCCCCCGTGTCAGGATCCTGCGTCACCACGCAGGGCAGGGTGATGAAACGTCCGCCATCCAACGGCCAACATTTGAGAATGGGCAGATTAAGCAGGGTTGCGGGTTGCGGGTTAAACGATGCGGGATTCTTCCAATCCGGCGCGGCCGGCCAGGCTTCCGACCTCGAACTTCCGACTTCAAACTTCGTAATGACGTCTTTGCAGGGTCCGCTGCTCACCTTCTTGGGGCGGGCGTGGCGCATCTCGAAGGCCGTTCCGAGAAGTTTCACCGCCTCGCGCAGGCTGGTCGGTGGTTTTGCCTTCATCAGCGAACCGAGTTCCGCGGCCACTGAGTCCACCGAATCCGCCGTCATGCTCATGGCCATCCGTTTGTGTGAACCCAGAGTGTTGATGGCCACGGGAAACGGGCTCACCACGCCGTTGACCGTGGGTTTTTCAATGAGAAGAGCCTTGCCACCGCCGGGCTGCTTCATCTCGCGGTCGGCCAGTTCGGTGATTTCGAGTTCCGTCGCGACCGGCTGGCTGATGCGTTTGAGTTCACCCGCCCGGTCCAGCGCGTCAACAAATGCCCGATAGGACGAAAAAGCCATGCACGGACCTATACGAAGGAAACCGCACTGGCAACTGCACGAAAACGAGAAAAAAGATTGTTTTCCGGTGGGGCGGGGCCATATTTCCCTCCCCTTTCCCAAGGAGTCTTAGCTCAATTGGTTAGAGCGCTACCCTGTCACGGTAGAGGTTGCGGGTTCGAGCCCCGTAGACTCCGCTTCTCTGAATCTCAGCCGGCCTGGCCCGGCTTTTTCGCTGCGATGCGGATCCGAGGCGGTTTGACCGGCTTCTTTTTTTGAAAACGGACCCGCACGGTCCGCCAGCCCGGGCTGCCCTTTTTCCGGGAGCTGGGTTTCTGCCCGGGCGCATTTTTCAGCATTCCGCGCAGACGCTGCGGGGCATCCTTGGGAAAAACGTAAACGCGGCCCGCGCGCTTTGCGCCCAGTTCCTTCGCGAGGCGGCGAATGGTGATGGGTGACACTCCGGTTGCGGCACTCAGTTCTGCAGTGGTCATGGGCAAAGGGATCGTATGCAGCTGTCTATCTCACCGGAGCAGAAATGTCACGATCCCGGTGCAGGCGGACTCCCGAGCAAATCCGGCCTGCGCCGCTGGGTCAGTTCCCGTGCGCGCTCGTTCCGCCAGCTTGCAATAGCAGCGTGGTTTCCGGAAAGCAGGACCGCCGGCACGGTCCAGTCGTGGAAATTCTCCGGTCGGGTGTAGTGGGGATGATCAAGGAGCCCGGTGGAAAAGGATTCCTGCACGGCGCTTTGGTCGTCGCCGAGCACACCGGGGATCAGCCGGACGATTGCGTCGGTAAAAATCAGTGCCGCCAGCGCGCCATTGGTTAACACGTAGTCGCCGATGGAAATCTCCTCATCCACCAAATGATCGGCGACGCGTTGATCCACGCCTTCGTAGTG
>JBMOHI010000054.1:0-9852 GCA_049317925.1 Terrimicrobiaceae bacterium | reverse complement strand
GAGAGGGCCCGGGAAGACTATTGTAGCCCTGCACGCTGCCCGCCTGGCGGTTGGTGTTCTGGCCGTTGATTTCCTGTCCGTTGAACTGGAGGAACTGGATGCCGAACGAGGCACCTTTCCAACCGATCATTTGCTCGGCGTCCAGGTTGGCACCCACGATGAGCGCACTGTTGAAACTCCACTTTCCGGGTTGTGCGCCGCCGGAGAGAAGTCCGTTCGAATCGGCGAGCCAGACGCCACCGAGTCGCAAACCGGACTTTTCGGGCAGACGCAGCAAACGTCCGGCCAACCCCGTTCCCGGGAGATCGCTTTCCGCCGCCGGGTTGCCGGTAATGGACGCCGGGGCATGTCCTTGAAGCTGATCGAACCACGAGGCGGTGGACTCTGGCTCGGCCGCATGCAGAGACCCTGCGATCACGGAAATCAGCAGGACCGGGCAGCGTGGAAATCGAAGCGAATGTCGGGGAGATCTCATGGGACAAACCCAAAGGCGGCCTCCGGGTCAGCGCTTGAGCAGCCCGGCTTTGTGGAGATCGTCAAAGGATTTCGGTCCCGAGCCACTGTTTGGATCAATGCGCATCGGCCACTGCGTGCTGTTGAAGGGCACCAGCGGAGGCAGCAGCGCCTTCTCGCCCCGCGCGGCCATCGCTTTCTCGATCGCTGCGCGTCCTCCGAAGCCCAGTAATTCGAAATCCATGAGGCGGTCGTTGTTGAAGAAGACCTGTCCAAGCACCCGGTCGCCGACAATGCGCGCAAAAGCCTCCATCATTTCGTCGGGCGTGGTCTGGAAGTCCGTTGTCTCCAACAGCAGCAGGCGGTCATTCATCGCCTTTTCCCCGAAGAACTGGACCAGCACGCTGAAGAGAATGTTGTTCTGGCGGGCGACATAGATCGAGTTCGACAGTCCATAGGTTTTGTCCCAATCCTTGCCCAACAGGGTCTTCCACTCCGTCATGACCTCAAACCAATGGGAAACCTGCGCGCCCGAGGCGATGGCGACGAGTTGCTCAATGTTCGGCTCGACCCCACGGGCATAAGCCTCGACTTCGGCGTACGTGAACGTGCCATTCTTCAAACACGCGTCCTGGAAAGCCAAGATCTTGCCCAACGTATCCTGCAGGAGTGCCTGTTGCTCGGGAGTGATGTCGAGGTTTTTGATCGTCTCCCTGGCCATCGTGATCTCGAGGTTATAGACCTTCATCAAGCGAACCCAGGAAAGGTCGGCGGTGGGATTGGCAATGTACGGGGCCACGCAGGCGTAGGTCGCCATGGCGCAGTGTCCGACCGACTTGTTGATCTGATAGATGACCGGGACCGACGGTGCCTCGAGTGGCGCCTGTCCGGGCCGGTAAAGAATAAACCGTCCGCCCTTGCCGCTGAACAAGGCCATGATCAGCGGGACGCGCGCCTTGATATTGGCCTGATAAACTTTCAGCGAGTGGTTGTAGATGTCGAACATCGAGTCGTTCAACTGATAGACGGCACGAAAGGCGAGATGCTCCTTGGTGGGCGGGGTCTCGCTGGAGGTGACAATGGGCATCAGGAAATCCGGAACGGCCTTTGCCGTCGCTTCGTCGGCGGCGAAGGTGGGGGAAACGGAGCACAGCAACGCTGCGGCGAGGAGGGTGTGTTTGTTTGTCATGGTGTTTATTTGTTGTTGGTTAGGGTGGGATTGAAATGGCGCTACCAGGGAAGCAGGAACCACAAAACGGCGATTTCGAGTGCGTAAAGAATGCAGATGATTCCAAGACCTTTGCCCGTGGCGGAGGAATCATTCTTGGGAAAGAGCCACCAGCCAAAGCGCGCGACGAAGAACGGCATCGTCCAAAAGCTCGTCAGGGCGACGCTGATTGCATTGCCGATGAATGTCGCGAGCGAGGCATGGAGACCAAGGCTGCCGAGCACGGGACTTAGGAATCGCAACTCCAGCATCACAATGGGAAAAAGCCCGAGCAGCACGAGCATGGCGGTCTTCCAATTCGGCGGGCCTTTGCCTGTCATCGGATCAATCGGCACCCAACCCGGGAAGGCCGTGGCGAGGTGCATGAGTTCCTCGCTTTCGATAAAGTCTTTGGTTTCGACCAGGAGCTTCTTGCGCTCCGGCGAATTCATCCAAGCTTCGAGGTGAGCGGCGCTGTCGAAGCGGAGGATCGACGTCCAGTGCCCGTCCTCTTTGCCATGGGGCGGCGGTTGAAGATACATCCCGCGGTAGCCGGGGTATCTGGCTTGAGCCGCCTGAATGCGTGCAGCCCACTCCCGATACACATCGGCTTTGCCAGGGCGGACTTTGCTAAAAATTACCTCAGTGACCTCCGCGCCAGGTGCTTCGGCGGAGCCGCCGACTTTGATGGTTTCACCAAAATTGCCCCCCACCAAAAGTGGCACGAGTTCGCCAAGGATTTTGCCGCGCTCGGGGGACTCCTGCCATTTCTTGACATTCTCCTCGGATTCAAAGTTCAGGAGAATCGTCCAAGGTTCCTCGGGGTGTCCCGTTCGCGGAGGAACCATGTCGCTGCTGATGAATCCGGCAAACGTCGCAATGGCCGCATCGTGTTTGCCCTTCCAAAGCCCGAAGGCTTCTTCATTGCCCGGGCGGACAATGGCGGTCGCGATGAGGGCGGCGTGCTGGCTCATAAGGCGGCTTGGAGTTGAGCGAAGATGCGGTCTGCGCTGAAGGGCAGGCTGGTCATACGGAGTCCCGTGGCATTGGCGATGGCATTCCCAAGCGCACCGCTGATCGGAATAATGGGAGCTTCACCCATGGACTTCGCCCCGACCGGACCGTAGCCGTCGGAGGTCTCGGCAAAGAAAATTTCGGTTCGCGGGATGTCGGCGAAGGCCGGGATGCGGTAGTTGCGCAGCGAGGGATTGATCACGGCACCGTGCGAATCGAGAACCATGCGTTCAAAGAGCGAGCTGCCGAGGCCTTGTGCGACACAGCCTTCGATTTGTCCGCGCAGCTGCATGGGATTGATCACGGTGCCGGCGTCAACGGCATGCACGCTTTGGAGGATGCGGACTTCGCAGGTCTCGCGATCCACCGCCACGCGGAAGCCGTGAACGAGAAACGCCAGGTAGATCGGGCAGGCGTAAGCCTTGCGGGCGACCTTGAGCCGATGCGCGAGTTCGGGAGCAAGCTTGGGCAGTTCGGCGAGCGCGAGGGTCTGGTCGCCGCAGAGGACGCGATTGTCGTGGAGGGAACATTGAGCGACGGGAACGCCCGTGATCTGTGAGGCCACATCGAGGATGTTGGTGAGCAGGGCCTCGGCAGCGAGGCTCACGCCCTTGCCGGCAACGCTCGTGCCGGTGCTCGCGAAGGTCCCGGTGTCGAAGGGTGTCAAATCCGTGTCGGCGACCGTGATGTCCACGCTCGCCGCGCGGCAGCCGAGGACGGAGGCGGCGATCTGGCGAAGCGAATTGATGGTGCCGTTGCCGAACTCCGCCATGCCGACGGAGAGGTGGTAATTTCCGTCGGGACGGAGCGCGAGATGCGCTTCGGAGCGATGCTCGGTGGGCGGCGAGCAATCCTGGGCGTGGATGGAAATCCCGCGCCCTTCGACCCATTGGTCACCGGCGGGTTTGGATTCGCCGCGTCCGCTGGCGAGGGCTTTTTCGACAAAGTCGAGGCACTGGTCGAAACCATAACTTCCGATGGCGACACTATCCGGGCCGGGCCAGATGCTGTGCGGGGCATCGTGGGCGCGGATCATATTGATGCGGCGCATGGAAAAGGGATCGATCCCGAGTTGGCGCGCAAGTTCGTCGATGGCAGATTCAACCGGGAACGACATCTGCGTCGCGCCATATCCCCGGAAGGCACCGGACGGAACCGTGTTGGTATAAACAGCCAGGCCAAGGCCTTTTTTGTTCTCGCAGCGGTAGGTCACGAGGCTTGAGCTTAGGGAGGAGGCCATCACCTCGCCGCCATGGTTGCCGTGGGCTCCGGTATTGGACACCGCCCTCACTTGCATCGCAGTGAGAGTGCCGTCTTTTCTGGCGCCTAATTTGACCTGAACCGTAAACGGATGACGACTGGAGCCGGAGGTAAACTCCTCGCCGCGGGTCCATTCCCACTTGACCGGCCGACCGGTTTTTATGGTGGCTAACACGCAGAGATCTTCGGTGAAGACTTCTTGTTTGCCGCCGAAGCCACCTCCGACGCGCTCGGTGAAGACGTGGAGCTGCTGGGGGAAGAGGTCGAAGAGGTAAACGAGTTTGGCTTTGGTGAGATGGGGAGTCTGCGTGCTGGTGCGAACGTGGATGCGGCCATCGGCATCCGTCCACGCCACCGAACCGTGCGTCTCGAGATGGGCGTGCTGGATCTTACACGTCGAATAGGTGCCTTCGTAAATGGAGTCTGCCTCGCGAAAGCCTTCCTCCACGTCGCCCGTCTCGCTGTCGATTCTGAGGAAAATGTTATGAGCCGAGTCAGCAATGCGGGAGTCAGCGAGGCGGTGGTGAAGCCGTGGCGCGCCGTCGAGCATGGCTTCCTCGGGATCAAAGACTGCTGGAAGAATCTCGTAGTCGATTTCCACAAGGCGGCAGGCCTCTTCGGCAATGGCCTCGGTCTCTGCCACGACCGCGACGACGCGCTGACCAACGAAGCGCACGATATTGTCGAGGACGTAGGTATCGTCCGGATCGACGCGATAGTCGTCATGCGTCGCCGTGGTGAACGGGCGGCGGGGAACATTCTCCCAGGTAAACACGGCGAGCACGCCAGCGAGGGCTTCGGCTTTGTCGGTCCGAATGGCCAGGACCTTGGCGTGAGCGTGGGGAGAGCGGACGACCTTGAGGTGCGTGAGCCCCGCCATGGCGACATCCATGGTGTAGTGGGCCTTCCCCGTAACAATCGCATGGGCCAGCGGGCTTGAGATGCTGGCACCGCAGGCACGCCCTGCGATGTCTTCCTCGACCGACACCACGCCGTGGAGTGCATCCTCGATGGCGTGGTATCCGGTGCATCGGCACAGGTTTCCCTTGAGCCGGAAGGGCAGGTCCTTCTTCTCCTCGTCGCTTAGACTGGCCGAGGTCATGATCATGCCCGCCGCGCAGAATCCGCATTGGAAAGCCTGCGCATCGAGGAAGGCCTGCTGCATCGGATGCAGGTTGCCATTGCAGGCCAGGCCTTCGAGGGTCGTGACTTCGCGTCCCTCCGCACGATAAGCGGGCACAAGACAACTGTGAACCGGCTTGCCATCAAGCCAGACCGTGCAGGCGCCGCAGTCGCCCCCATCGCAACCTTTTTTCACGCCGAACCATCCGAGATCGCGCGCGAAAGTTCGTAGGCATTGGCCGGGCCGGGGCTCGGCATCAAAAGACTTTCCGTTGATTTTGTAGCTCATGATTTTCGGTTAGGCGGAGAGTTCCTGACGAATTTGTTCCGAAAAATAATAGGTGAGATGCCGGCGATGTTCCGGCGACCCGTGGGTGTCGGCCAGATATTGGTCGAGCGGGATGCCATCAATCGCAGCCTTCACCTCGGCGGCGGAGGGCAGGCCCTCGAACGTGAACTGGATGGGGCGCAGGGTCGAAGCGGTGATGGTGAGGATAACCTCGCCGTGTTCCGGGCAGCGTGTGCCGATGATCAGCGTTTCCGAGCGTCCCAGATGGGTGAGGGTGAAACGGCGGAAGGCGTGCTTCTTTTTCAACGCATGAGCGGGAAGGAAAATCGAGCGCACCAACTCGCCGGGCTGCAACACGTTTTGATGGTTGCCCGTCACGAAATCCACCACCGGCATCTGGCGCGGCCCGCCCTCCCGCGGCCAGAGCGTGATCACGCCTTCGAGGGCGGCCGTGAGCGAGATCATGGGTCCGGCTGGCAGGGACATAATGATGTTGCCGCCCACGCTGGCCTCGTTCCAGATTTTGAAAGACGCGAGAAACGAATGGCAGCACTCGCTGAGCAACGGCGAGGCGATCCACTCCGGCGGCGCGGCGAAGCGGTCGAGATCCACCACTTTGCAGGTCGAGGCAATCTCAAGCCCCTCGTCGCTGGCGACCAGCGAGGGCCACTGGAGGGTGTCGAGATCAATAAGCGTGTGGGTGTTGACCTGGGGTTCGGAAAAAAGCCAGGTGCCCCCGGCGAGGTAGGCGTAGCCGCTTTTCCATTCCTTCAGATCCTCTAGACAGTTGGGTCGTTGGATTTCAGTGATGGTATTGAGGTCCATGGTGAATTAGAGGGCGGCGGCCATTGCGATGGCGCAGCGATTGTGGGCTTCGAAAGCGGGTTGGATCTCGAAGGCAGTGAGTTCGCCGTCGCGCACGACAACGCGGCCGTTGACTACCGTATGCTTGGCGCTTTGTGGTGCGCTGAAGAGTGGGGCGGCCACCGGATCGTGCAGCGCACCGGCGTAGCTGATCGTCTGCAGGTCGAGCGAAAAGACAGTGGGTGGGAGTGATCCACTCGGTCCGATCTGCCGGATAATCCCATCCGCCACAAAGATTCCAGCGTCCCTTAACTCACGGCGTTCCCCGTCCATAGTGACGAGAATCTCTGCATTCTTGGCGAGTAGTGTCGGCATCGAAGCGAAGAGGACCCATAATCTCTGTTGCATCACGGAATCATTGCCAAGCTCAAAAAGGTTTGTCCGCCCAAGGAGATGGCTTCGGGTGGAGACGGTAGGATGTGTGCCGAAGACGGGTGATATCACCCTCGACATTTTGCCACGTCCACCCGGTATCTCGACACCGCGCATGGCAAAATGCGCGCAGGCCTTGCGATGGGCGTCTTGGATGTCCCGCCAAAAGCGCGATCCGGACCCAAGTCCTTCGATGATCTGCGCGCCGCCGGCATCATCACCAAGTTTTTCCACATTCCCAGCGCGACCAAATACGTTCCCGGCGAGGGAAGCAAACCGGACGGGACCAAGCCCGCCGAAACGAAGTAGCCGAGTTCGTGAGAGCGCAGAGGGCGGTGTCGTCCATGAGAACACCGGTATCTCCCATGACCCTTCCTTTCAGCTATCCGCGGATCAAGGTGGTGGAAAGTTTCGATGAACTGGCCACAACGCCCCTGGAAGGAGACCTTAACGCACTTTGCTGGGAACGCCATCTGCCTGGTGACTTCCGCGAAATCGTGCGGTGTCTTGGCCCTGGCGAGGGAATCATTCCCGTGGACGACTCCCGCCTGGAGGCCCTTTCGTTAAGCCACGCCGGCAAGGTGGCGAGAAACATCCTGCTGGAAGATCAGCAACTTCTGCGCTCGTGCGACCTCACTCCCTGCCTTGATTGCATTCATAGCTCGCCCCGCGACGTGAGTGGAGGCCCCTTCCCCGTGGATGTCTTTTCCTTCCACGCCGATAGTGCCACCGTGCCAGCGGATACCTATCTTTGTAGTTACACCGAGTCCGCTTCCGAGGGCCTGCGCAACGACGAGGCCCGACGACGGGTAGACATCCCCGAGACCCGCGCCGAACTCCTCAAACTCTTCGGCGGGGAAGACGGACCCAAATTCCTCGAATTTCTAAACGACCACTATTTCGATCTCCACTACGCCGCGGTGGCGGGAGCGCAACCTTTCTCCTTCGGATTGGGCAACCTCTGGCGCATCGCCAGGGACTATCCCGGCAGTCCCGTGCCGCCATGCATCCACCGCGCGCCCCCCGACACTCCCGGCCGGCCACCCCGCCTGTTGCTGATTAGTTAAGAGCGGACAACCTGGTAGCCGCTCTCGCGAGAGCGTGGCAGACGCGAGCCCATGGCTCACGGTGGCGTCTAGAAATATGCGGCAGTTTCGAACTTTACCGGCGGCGCTTCGCCAGGAGGCCCGCAGCGGCGAGCAGGAGCAGCGCGGCGGAACTTGGCTCGGGCACGACCGTGAAGTCGCTGTTGTGGTTCAGCACGGCCCATGTCGAGGTGACGCCGCCGCTTAGGTCCACACCCCACGCTCCGATGTAGGTGGAGAGCGCCAGGCCATGAAGGGTTTGGAACTCATCAAACGTGCCGTCAAATTGCGACGCATAGAGCGGGTTGTTGCCGGTGTTGCCGTCCCGGGCATTCACCCACTGGTTGCCGCTCAGCCACCCGAGATAGGCGTCCGGCGTCGTCGCGGTGAAGGACAGTTGCAGCACGAAAACGTCCGAGCCCGTGCCCTGGAAGGCATAGACGTCGGTCAGGCGAAGCGTGTCGTTCAAGGCGTTCGATGTTTCCGAGAACGTATTCTCGAGAGAGGTGACGCTGCTCGCGATGCCACCCAGGATTTCCGCCGTGGTGTGCCGGCCGGCCTCGAGTTGGCTGGTGGCTTTGAGGACAAACGAATCGCCGGTGTCGACTGTCTGGGCATAGAGACCGCCCTGAAGATGGAGCGCGTTCCCAAGCGTGACACCCGAGCCCGCGATCAAAACACCGCCCGTCTTCACGGTCACGCTGCCGACCCCCAGTGCGGAGTTACTCCCGGCCACAAGGATTCCGTCATTGATCCAAGTGGTGCCAGTAATGGTGTTGTTGCCAGAGAGCAGAAGGGTGCCCGCGCCGCTCTTTGTCAGGTTCGGAGTGGAGATGGAATTTGAAATACTGAGGAAATCGCTTTCCGTATCAGTCCGGATGACCAGATCGCTTTCGCTTCCCCCCTTGCTGATGCCGTTGCCGCCGCTGATCGCGGCCGAACCGCCCGATTGCACGATGCCATTGACCGTCAAAGTCTGGCCGCCGCCAAGGTCGAGGTCGTGCGAATCCAGATTCAACGTGTTGATCGCTATTGACGACTGCGCGGTGATCGCATCCGCGAGTTTGACGTTGCTGGAGGAAGTCGGAGTTCCACTGATTGTCGTTCCATTGGAAAGAATGCTGTTGGCATCGACCCCATAATTGATTCCACGGACATACCCCGCGTTATCCACAGTGGCATAATTGTTCCCTCCAAAGAAAAGGCCCGGGCTGCGCACCCCCGCGGCTCCGCCGACGAGGAGCTTGTTGTCGCTCCCATTGGTGCCATCGCCGACTACAAAATTCCCCGTCGCTCCTGCGGCCCGCGTCACGGTGGCAATGTTCAGGCTGCTGCTCGCGGCATCGCCTTTGATGTTGGCCACCGCTCCATCGCCGCCATTGAAGGCCACTGTGCCAAAGAACTGCGTTTTGTTGTCCCCCGAGCCGGAGTTCGTGTTGTCGTAACGGAATTCGCTCTTACCCGTAAAGCTCAGGTCCGACCCGCTCAGGATGCTTCCCGTGTTCCCGTCCACGATCAGCGTGCCGGAATGCATTTCCGTCCCGCCGGCATAACTGGTCCGACCCTCAAAAATGACTGTTCCCCCCGGATTGCTGCTGCTTCCGATCTTAATCAGCGCTCCCGGGCCATTGCTTTTTTCGGCTCCGAAAAAGGTCATCCTGTCCGCGCCAACGTCTTCGACTCGATAAATCGTGCCGTTATGCCCGAAGGCTCCGTTGTCGTCATCAATCGTCCCTTGAAAACGCAGCGTTTCGCCAGCGCCGGGCGCCAAGGTGGCCTTCGCTCCCGACATCACAAAAAGGTCGGTGCCCATGCCGCCCAGGTTTTCTTCGACGTAGTCGTTGTCCGCCCAGGTGCCATTGGGAGATAAAAAGACATAAAAATCCCTGCCGGAGTTGCCATGGAACGTACCCGAGCCGGTAATCGTCAGATCCGCTCCAAACATGACGAATATTCCTCCACCCAGCGAAGCGCCCATAAAGTTGCTATTTTCGTCGTATTGTGCGCCCCAACCGTTCCCCCCCTTGAACCCATTGCTAATTGACCCACCAGCCGCTCCAAATCCGCCGCCACCGGCGGCAAGAAGGCCACCCCCTCCGCCACCCCCAAAGCCGCCTCCTCCACCTGAATTCACGTCGGTCAGACTACTATTATAATTCGTGCGCTCGCCCCCGCCCCCGCCCGCT
>JBMOHI010000053.1:0-10214 GCA_049317925.1 Terrimicrobiaceae bacterium | reverse complement strand
GATTTTAGGTTTCTTGTGACACTTTCCGCCACAATTCCCCACTTTTCACCACTTCGGGGCCGGAGTGTCAATGCAAAAGAGCCTCACGCGGAGGGTGGAAAGGTTCAGTTGAATTCTTTTGGGGTAGGACCGTATTTGTCCCACCCTCCGCGCTACTGTCCGGGCATGAAAACGCGTCAGCCACGAACCGGGAAACTCTTTCCTCCGGGTATTCACCCGGTATCCTGACTCGCGTTCTCCTGGAAATCATGCCATTCTACGCGCACACCGATCCGAACTCTTCGAATCCTGAGGATTGGGAACCGCTTTCTCCATGACGTCGCGCTATTTGCCAATCATCGCCCATGTCCGCGAGAAAGATAAGAGAATCCAAACTCTCGAGGATCACCTTCACGAGACCTCCGCACTTTGCAGCCGGTTTTCAACGGTTATCGGTCTCCCTCTTTGTGGAAAGCTGCTCGGTCTCCTGCACGACCTCGGAAAGTATTCGGATTCGTTTCAAGAATACATCCGGAGCATCACTGGTCTTAACGGCGAAGCCGCCAAACTCAACGCGGTAAAACTCCAAGGCACCATCGACCACGCCACCTCGGGCGCTCAATATATCTGGGACGCCTTCACCTCTAGGCGCATCCCAGCCTCTCTAGCCCAAGTCCTCAGTGTCGTGACCATGTCACATCATAGCCGCTCTGGTATGAAGGACTTCATCGACCTGACTGGAAAATCGCCCTTCCTCGATCGACTCTCCTGGGACGACAGCAGAACCCACAAACGCGAATCCCTCGCCAACTCCGCCGCTGAAATCCTCACCGAAATCGACCAACTCCTCCTTTCCTCCGCTCTTGTCGAAGAATTCAAAGCCGCCTCCACCCGCATCATCGACAGCACCACGGAACCAGTCACCCGCCACAACGCCTTCTCGCTCCTCTCCCGCTACCTCTTCAGTTGCCTGCTCGACGCAGACCGCATCAGCACCAGCGACTTTGAAAACCCCAAAGACGCCAGCTTCCGCACTACGGGACAAAGCCCCGATTGGGACTCTCTCCTAAACACGTTCGAAGTCCGTATCGGCGACTTCAAGCAAGACTCTGCGATCAACAAAGCACGCGGCCAAATCTCCGACGAATGCCGCGCTGCCGCCACACGCATTGACCGCCTCTTCACCCTTCAAGTCCCGACCGGTGGCGGTAAAACTCTTGCCAGCCTCCGCTTCGCCCTCCATCGCGCGGCCGCATCGGAAAATCACCGCGTTGACCGCATCATCTACATCCTCCCATATACCTCCATCCTCGATCAAAACGCTGAAGAGATCCGCCGTATCCTCGGTGAAAAGGCAGTCCTGGAACACCACTCCAATCTCTCAGAGGAAAAAGACACCTGGCGCAACCGTGTGCTTTCCGAGAACTGGGACGCACCAATCGTATTCACCACCAGCGTTCAGTTTCTCAACTCCCTGTTTGCCGCTGGCACCAAGTCCGCGAGGCGTATGCACCAACTCAGCAACGCCATCCTCATCTTTGACGAGATTCAATCCCTCCCGATCAAGACCATTCACCTTTTCAACAACGCCATCAACTTTCTTTGCCAGCAAGGCAACGCGACCGCTGTCCTCTGCACCGCCACTATGCCCCTCCTGCAAACGGTCGATGCCAAACTCGGCGCACTACCAATCAACGAACAGAGCGAAATCATTCAGAACAAGGCCGCCTTGTTTAAAAGTTTCAAGCGCACCGAAATCATCAACAATTGTCGCCCAGGAGGCTGGTCGAACCAAGAAATCGCTGGCCACGCCCTGGATCTCCAAGCCTGCCATCAAACTGTCCTCATCATCTGCAATACCAAAAATAGCGCACGAGCCCTGTTCGATCTTATCAAATCCCACGCAGATCTTCCAATCATCCACCTTAGCACCAATCTTTGCCCGATCCATCGCAGACATAAAATTTCGCAAATCCGAGCCAAGCTGAATCCCGAAAATCCACAACCACTCATCTGCATCAGCACCCAACTCATCGAAGCAGGCGTGGACCTTGACTTCGGTAGCGTCATCCGCTCACTCGCTGGACTCGACTCCATCATCCAAGCAGCGGGCCGTTGCAATCGTCACGGCCATAGGGAAATGGGGTCCGTACACATTCTCAATTTCAATGAGGAAACGCTCTACGCCTCTTTGAAAGAAATCGACCTAGCACAGCAAATCACCCAGAATCGCATTTTCCAAGAATACCAAAATACCCCCGCTTCCTTCGATCACGACCTCCTCTCCGAAAAGGCGATCAATCAATACTACCACTATCACTTTCACCAGCGGGCCAAGGAGATGCTCTATCCGTGTAAAGCTGGCAAAGGCACCCCCCCATTGGCGCAATCCTGCTCTCTGCTCTCCCTTCTCAGCCTCAACACGGAATCTCTCAACGAAGCCAATCGCACCCAAAACATCCTCGCCGCCAAACTACTATTCAAACACGCCTGCTCGACCGCCGCCCAAGCATTCCAAGTCATAGACGCGCCAACTCAAGGCATCATTGTTCCTTACGATCAAGACGGACACTCAGGATCAAAAATCATCGCCGACCTCGCCGCCTGCTACACCAACGATGAGATTACCCTTGTTGATCAAATACGCCTTCACAAACAAGCCCAGCAATACACTGTCAACGCTTTCCCACACGTCATCAAAAAGCTCGCAGACGAAGATGCCCTGCGTGAAATCCAGCCAGGCGAAGGCATTTATTATCTCGACGAACGCTATTACCATGACGACCTAGGCGTCACCCTCGAAGCCCTTTCAGAACAACATTTTCTCAACGCTTGAACTCATGAACCACGCAACGCCAAAAAATAGTATTTCCTACGAAGTATGGGGAAAATACGCTCTTTTTACTGATCCGTTGACTCGCGCCGGAGGGGAAAAATGCAGCTACCACATCCCCACCTATGAAGCCATCAAAGGCATCACGGAATCCATCTACTGGAAGCCAGCTTTTATTTGGGTCGTGGACAAGGTCCGGATCATGAGCTCCATTCGCACCGAGGCGAAAAATATGAAGCCTATTAATATAGACGGTGTATACCCTTCAAAAAGAGACCTATCTAAGAAAAACGAAAAACCCTATAATACCCTGGCCACATATACATATCTCGCTGACGTCCGCTACCAAGTCCTCGCGCATTTTGAATGGAATCCACAGCGCTCTGATCTCAATGCAGACCGCATTGAAGGCAAGCATTGGGATATTGCCAATCGGATGCTAATCAAGGGTGGTCGTCGTGACATCTTCCTCGGCACCCGCGAATGCCAAGGTTATGTTCAGCCTTTTGAATTTGGATCAGGCGACGGCGAACACCAACAAGCCGGAGAACTCAGTTACGGCCTTATGTTTCACGGCTTCGACTACCCCGACACTACCGGCAAAGACGAACTCGGCGCCCGCTTCTGGCAGGCCAAGGTGAACGCTAAAAGCGTCATTGAATATCCCCGGCCCGACGATCCCCGCCTAGTCCGTCGCTTCATCCGTGAAATGAGATCCAATCCGCCTGCAAGCGTCGGCCTCAACGAACCTCAGGAGAATATGGCATGAACTGGATCGAAGCTCTCTACCACACCTACAACAATTGCCTCGATCAAGTCGGCGTTGAAGAACAAGGCAGCAATGAGATCCTCCTTCCTCTCGCCCATACCACCCAAAACGCACAGATTGAAATCACCCTCGACGAAAACGCCAACTTCATCGCAGCACGAGCCTTGCAAAAGGCTGATCAGAAAACTCTTGTTCCTTGCACCGAAGGCTCGGGCGGTCGCACAGGCTCCAAACCGACCACCCACCCGCTCTGTGACAAACTCCAATATCTCGCAGGCGACTTTATTGCATATTGCGGTAGTGTCACTTCAGGCTTCGCATCAGACCCTCACGAACCCCATCAAAACTACCTCAAGCTACTCAGCGACTGGCAAAGCAAGTTCCCCCATAGAAAAATCCGAACCGTCCTCAATTACGTCAAGAAAGGGTGTCTTGTTCAAGACCTCATACGACATCAAATCATCCCAATCCAAACCGACTCGTCTGGGAACACTGTCTTTCTTGATGAATGGAAAGACCTAAGGACCGCCCCGCCAGAAATCTTCGCGGTTTTACCCGCTGGAAGCAGCCCACAGGAAGCATTTATTCGCTGGGCGGTGGCTATCCCGGGCGACCCTGTTCCCTACCTCTGGCAGGACAAAAGCGTCTGGGAAAGCTGGTGCGAATTCTATAAAAGCACACAAGAATTCACCGGTCTTTGTTACGTCACCGGAGAGAATGTCGTACTCGCGATCCAGCATCCGGCAAAACTTCGCCATGCGGCTGACAAAGCCAAACTCATCTCGGCCAACGATGAAAGCGGCTTCACCTTCCGGGGCCGTTTTACCGATCAAGACGGAAATCAAACTTGTGGAGTCAGCTTCGACGTAACCCAGAAAGCGCACAACGCCCTGCGTTGGCTCATCGCCCGCCAAGGTAAACGCTTCGGCGAACAAGCCATCGTCGCCTGGGCGCTTTCAGGCAAAGAAATCCCGGACGCCCTTGTTTCCACGGCCGACTTGTTTGACGAGGAAGAGTTTCTCAACTCGGACCTGAATCTGGAGCGCAGCCCCATTTCGTCAGCCAACACAGGCCAAGGAATCGCCCTCGCCCTGACCAAGAAATTAGACGGCTACCGGGCTGAACTCGGAGACACGACTAACATCATCGTCCTCTCCCTCGACTCCGCTACCCCTGGCCGAATGGCAATCAGCTACTATCGCGAACTCACCGCCAGCGAATTCCTGAAACGGATCGAAAAATGGCATGAGGAAACCGCTTGGCTGCATAACTTTGGCAAAGGCAAAAAATTCATTGGCGCACCCTCTCCCCTTGACATTGCCCAATCCGCGTATGGAACACGCCTTGATGACAAGCTCAAGTCGGCCACCTATCGCCGACTACTCCCTTGTATCATGGAAAAGCGTCCCATCCCCGGGGACCTCGTCACTAGTTGCCTCCATCGAGCAACCAACCGCCAAGGCCTGGAAAACTGGGAATGGGAAAAAGCTCTGGGAATCGCCTGTGCACTTTACCGAAAACAGCAAATTCAAACCAACCAACATCACCACACTATGTCGTTAGAACAAGACCGAACCACCCGCAGTTACCTCTACGGCAGACTCCTCGCAGTCGCCGATGCGCTCGAACAAACCGCCCTTCGCTCCGCCGGGGAAAATCGGGATACAAACGCAGCGCGCTTCATGCAGCGCTTTGCATCCCATCCTTACGAAACCTGGCAGAACCTTTATCTCTCACTTGATCCCTACCGCCGCCGCCTTAAGACGAACGCTCCCGGCCTTCTCCACTTTTACGAGACCGAAATCGACGAAATCAAAAACCTCTTTAATACCGAGAAGTTCTGCGATGACAGCAAACTGGATGGCGAATTTCTCCTCGCCTACCACTGCGAACGCACCGCTCTTTACACGAAGAAGGAAAAAGAAACCAACGAGCCCCAACGCACCTAATCAACACCTTTTCAAACCCCTAACAAAATCCAACCAATGAGCACCAAATACAAATACGACTTCGCTGTCATCCTCCGCGTAACAAATGCCAACCCCAACGGCGACCCATTAAACGGGAATCGCCCACGCACCAACTACGACAACGACGGGGAAATCTCTGACGTTTGCCTAAAGCGAAAAATCCGGAACCGACTCATGCAGATGGGGGAATCAATTCTCGTTCAATCGCTCGACAACAGCAATGACGAGCACCAGTCCATCAAATCCCGCATCGACGCTTCCGGGCTCAAAACCGACGCCAAGGATTTCAAACAACAAGCATGCAAACAATGGTATGACGTCCGCGCCTTCGGCCAAATCTTTCCCTTCAAAGGCAAAGCCAAAGGCGATGGTGTCTCCATTCCAGTGCGAGGTCCCGTCTCTGTCCAAATCGCGTTGAGCCTTGAGCCTGTCAACGTCACCAGCACGCAGATCACCAAGAGCACCAACTTGGAAGATACCAAGGACGGCAAACGCGGTTCCGATACCATGGGCATGAAACACCGCGTCGATCACGGCATTTACGTGTTCTACGGCAGCATCAATTCCCAACTCGCATCCAACGAAACCGGCACCGGCTTCGAGGATGCCGATGCTGACAAACTCAAAGAAGCGCTCCGGACCCTCTTTGAGAACGACGCCTCCTCCGCCCGCCCGGAAGGAAGTATGGAGGTTATCAACGTCATCTGGTGGCAACACAGTTGCCCGAGTGGCGATCTCTCCTCTGCCAAAGTCCACAAAAGCCTAGTGATTCACAAATCCACGGGAGAAATCGAACGAGACCGCACTCTGGAATTCACGAAAAACGAAGGCAAAGGCAAACTCCAGGTCGAAATCATCCCTGGCTTCTGACGCCATTTTCCAATCAGCAACATGCCTGCCGAATCTCAACGCGTCACGCTCATCCGTCGTGTTTGACACCCATGACCGCCAACCCGCCAGCCCCCACCCGCGAGGAACTTGCCCGCGAACTGCTCCGCTACAAGATGATGGAGTATTCTCAGGATTTGTTTTGCGCGACTTGGCTGGTGGATTTGGAGTGGGATTTGTGGACAGCGGCAGAGAGACGCGATCCCTCTCCGATCCATGAACACACGGCCTCGCTCAGCCGGGAATGCCGCACTCTGGCGGAAATCGCCGATGGCTGGTGGGTGTATAAGGATGAAACTCGTCCAGAGGAATTTGGACCGGTTTTCGTTCCGATGGAACGCTGGCTGCAAATCCTTGCTGAACGAACATCATGAATGTCATTAATCTTAACCAGGAGGACATCCGCCGCATTTGATGCAGATTCACACAATCAAGCTCCAGCTCGGCCGCAAATTCGAGGCCGTGGTCGCGGTCTCCGGTACGGTCAGTCTTTATGGGTTGGCCGAGACTCTCATTGGTGCCCTCGGGTTTCAATTCGACCATGCCTTTGGATTTTACGACAATCTGAAGAACCCCTACGACAGCCGGATCAAATACACGCTGTTTGCCGACATGGGAGAGAGCGATGACGGGGAACCCGGCGTTGAGAAAACTCCAGTTTCCGAAGTATTCACCGTCGGGAAAAAGATGCTGTTCTATTTCGATTACGGCGACCAGTGGCTGTTCCCCGTTACCTGCACCGAAGTTCAGGACGCATCGAGCAAGCGGAAAATTCGCCGGATACTTTCCACCAAGGGAACCCCGCCGGTCCAGTATCCGCCTTGCGAGGAGGACTAACCGGCCCGAAGCATGGAGGATTCAATGCCTGAGACTCCCGACATCTTCCAAACCTGCGTCGATGCGGCCGCGGGTGCGGGTTCCGACTTCCTCCTGATCGGCGGACACGCGGTCAATGCGCGGGGCTACGAGCGCACGACGCTGGATATCGATTTCCTCATCGCGGGGCGCGACCTGCGGATTTGGAGTGCAATGCTGGATCAGGCCGGATACCGGCTCATCACGGAGAGTATCAAAGCCTTCGCGCAGTTCGAGCCGCGCGAGGGCGAAGGTTTCCGGGTCGATCTGATGCTGGTGGACGATGGCACGTTCGCGAAACTGCTGGCGGGCAGCGAATGGCGCGACTACGGGCGCCGACGCGTGCGGGTGATCGGCGTGCTCCACCTCATTGCGCTCAAGCTGCACGCCCTGCACAGCGAGCACCGGGTCGCTTTGGGCAAGGATTACCTCGATATTCTGAATCTGATTCGGCTGAACCGGATTGACATTCATTCCTCCGAGTTCGATGAGGTTATCAATCGCTATGGAACAGAAAGCGTCCGAGACCGCATCCGTCGTGACATCGAAGAGCCTCTTTGATTTGAACCTGCCTGCGGTCGGTCCCGGCGAAGGCCCTGTGCCCCTGCCGGAGCCGTCGTATGAACTGGTGCGCGAGCATGCCTTGTTTCTTCTTCGTTCCCGGCAAAGCCCGGAGGCACCCGCCAACCAAACGCCCGTGCCAGAACCCTTCGTGCTCGACTGAGCACACCGGCGAGTTCCGATGGACTCCCTCCCCATCTCCGCCCTCCAGCATCTGCTCTTCTGTGAGCGGCAGTGTGCGCTGATTCACCTGGAGCGGGAGTGGTCGGAGAATCGTTTCACGGCGGAGGGTCGCGCCATGCATGACCGCGCCCATGACGGACCCGACGAATCGCGGCCCGGGGTTCGCGTCACCCGCGGTTTGCCGGTGCGCAGCGATGCCTTGGGGCTGCATGGCGTGTGTGATGTGGTGGAGTTTCACCGCGACGGGCGGGTAGTCGCGGTGGAATACAAGCGGGGCAAACCCAAGGCCCATCGGGCGGACGAAGTCCAACTCGCCGCCCAGGCCATGTGTTTGGAGGAAACGCTCAAGATTTCCATCGCGGAAGGGGCGCTTTTCTATGGTCAGCCGCGCCGCCGCACCAGCGTTCCGCTCGATCAGGATTTGCGCAGCCTTGTGGGCGAATGCGCCCGGCGTTTGCACGAACTTCTGAGCGGAACCGTGCTCCCGCCCGCCCTCTACGAGAAGAGAAAATGCGGAGCCTGTTCGCTGTATGACATTTGCCAGCCGCGGGCGCAGCGCTCGGCCCGCGAGTTTCTGGAGGCGGAAGTCCTGGCCGAGGTAACGGAATGAAGCAGCACCTCAACACCCTCTTCGTGACTCGCGAAAACGCCTATCTGCGCAAGGACGGTGCTGCCATCGAAGTGCGTCTGGAGGGCCAGACCCTCCTGCGCGTTCCACTCCACAATCTCGATGGCATCGTCTGCCTGGGCTACGACATCGGAGCCAGCGCCCAACTGATGGCCGCCTGCTCGGAAGCCGGCGTGACGCTCTCGTTTTGCACGCCCCACGGACGCTTTCTCGCCGCCGTGCGGGGTTTCACCCCCGGCAATGTGCTTCTGCGCCGCGCCCAATACCGCCTGAGCGACGACCCCACCGCCAGCGCGAACCTTGCCGCCAGTTTCCTCGTCGGCAAATTGACCAACGGAAAAAACGTCCTCCTGCGCAGTGCGCGAGACCACGGCTCGCATCCGACTATGGACGAAACCATTCAGGTGTTGCGCCGCAACGCCCGCGTGGTTCTACGCACTCCCGAACTCGAATCGCTCCGCGGCCTCGAGGGCGATGCGGCCAATAGCTATTTCGCGGCGTTTTCCCGGCTTCTGACCGTGCCCGGATTCGAATTCGCCGGTCGGTTCCGCCGCCCTCCCACGGACCCCGTCAATGCCTTGCTTTCCTTCGCCTACAGCCTGCTGGCCCACGATTGCCGCTCGGCCTTGGAATCTGTCGGACTCGATGCCGCGGTCGGTTTTCTTCACCGCGACAGGCCGGGCCGTCCCTCGCTCGCACTCGACTTGATGGAAGAATTCCGCCCCATCTTTGCCGATCGCTGTGTTTTGACCCTGATAAACCGGCGCCAGATCCAGCCTAGTGATTTTGTCCATCGGGAAACCGGGGCCGTTGAGCTCCAGGAGGACGCACGCAAACGCTTCCTCGTCGCCTGGCAGGAACGCAAACAGGAGGAGATCACCCATCCCTTTTTGCAGGAAAAAATGTCCTTCGGACTTGTGCCTTTCATTCAGGCCCGGCTTCTGGCCCGCGCCATCCGGGGAGACCTCGATGCCTATCCGCCCTTTATTTGGCGATAACCGATGCACTTGCTTGTTACCTACGATGTCGCCACCTCCACCGACGGAGGACAAAAACGCCTCCGTCGCGTGGCAAAAATCTGTCTCGACTACGGCCAGCGCGTCCAGTTCTCCGTTTTCGAATGCCAGATCAACCCCGCCCAATACGTCGAACTCAAAAACCGCCTCGGCCGGGAAATTGACCCTGACAAAGATTCCCTGAGATTCTACAATCTCGGTGCAACGTGGGATCAGCGGGTCGAGCACCTCGGAGCCAAGAATTCCTTCGATCCCGGTGGGCCCTTGGTCGTTTAGTTATCGCGAAGCGCAAGCGCTCACGCTACACAGAAGAGGTTCGCCCACGGCGTAGTCCTCTGATGGACAGTGATCTTTGACATCCCGTATCGTTCGAGGCGAAGGATCGCGCCAAGAGAATTCATCGTTCGCCAGAAACGCTGAATTTACACCTCCGCCTCAACAACTTAGCTTTAGGCAGTCGCGCCCCTCGCGGGCGCGCGGATTGAAACTACGTTTCCTGATTCAGTTGTCTTCACACAGGGTCGCGCCCCTC
>JBMOHI010000052.1:0-10637 GCA_049317925.1 Terrimicrobiaceae bacterium | reverse complement strand
CATGAGATTTTACCGACCCTTTGCAACCTTGCTGTCCCTGGCGATGATCGTCGCTCTTTCCCGGCTCTCTGCCCAGGTGGGTTCCGGTCCGATCGTCAAGGATATCGTGGTCGAGTATGTCGGCCCCCCGGCCATCGCCAAAGAGCGCGTGCTGGACAACCTTGCCACCAAAGTCGGCGAACCCTATAGCGAACGCGCGGCCGAGTCCGACATCCGGGCGCTTTATTCCACCGGTGGTGTGGCCAATGTCCGCATCTTCGCCGAGCCCATGGGCGACGGCGTGAAGGTGACCGTGCTTCTGCAGGGACGCCCGGTCATTCAGGAAATTCTCATCGAGGGCGCGGAACAGATCGGCATGAACCGCGTCCGCAAGGAAATCGGCTCCAAGGTCGGCGATGTCCTCAGCGAGGAAAAGCTGGAGGACGACCGTCAGAAGATCCTCAAGATTTACGAGGACCGTTTTTTCTCTGATGTGGATGTCCAATACAGCGTCCAGGAAATCCCGGGCAGCAACCGCGTGCGGGTGATCTTTCAGGTGACGGAGGGACCCAAACTCGTGGTCCGCCGCATCAATTTCACCGGCAACGAGAGTATTCTTCCCCGTGACATCCTCAAAGTGATGAAAACCAGTACCTGGAACATCCTTTCGTTTTTCAATAAAAGCGGACGCCTCCAGCCCGCGCAGGTCGAGGAGGACAAGGCCGCCATCCGCACGCTCTATCAGAACCGCGGCTTTGCCGACGTCGAGATCACGGACTTTCAGACCACGCCCATCGCCGCCAATGGCGTCGAGCTGAACATCACCATCGCCGAAGGCATTCAGTATCGGGTCAACTCGATCAAGATGGAGGGCGTCAATGTGGTTCCGACCGAAGATCTCAAGGCCCGCCTGAAGATGGTGGAAGGTTCGCTCTTCACCCCCAAGGGCATGGGTGATGACCTCAAGACACTGCGCGATTTCTATGGAGCGCGCGGTTACGTGGACATGGTGGCCCAACCGGAAATCCTGCCCTCGGCCGTTGGATCGGTTGATGTGATCTATCGCGTTGATGAGGGCGTCCAGTCCTACGTGAATCTCATCAACATCCAGGGAAACACCCGCACGAAGGACCGCGTCCTTCGCCGCGAACTTGCGGTCAAGCCCGGCGAGGTCTTTGACACCACCTTGGTGGATGTGAGCCGGAAGCGCCTGGAGAACCTGAATTACTTTTCCCGCGTGGAAATGGCCCCGGCCAGCACCATCGTTCCCGGACGCAAGGATTTGAATGTCATCGTCGAAGAGAAACGCACCGGTTCGTTCAACTTCGGCGTGGGCTTCAGCACCACGGACAGTTTGGTCGGTTTTGCCGAACTCCAGCAAACCAACTTCGACGTGTTCAACTGGCCGACCTTCGTGGGTGCGGGCCAGCGCTTCCGCATCCGCGGTCAATACGGCTTGCAGCGTAAGGATTTTGTTGTCTCACTGACCGAACCCTGGTTCATGGGCTACAAACTCTCCGTGGGCGCGGAAGCCTATTACCGCGAGGCCAGTTTCCTGTCGGATGTCTACAATCAATCCAACCTTGGCTTCGCCGTCCAGGCCCGTAAGCAGCTCTGGCGGGCCCTTTCCGGCCGGGCCGAATACCGCATTGAGCAAATCAAGATTTACGACGTCGGCGATGTGAACAACGACGGCTTCGACGATGGTTTCAGTGGCAACGGTCAGGTGGGTCCGATCATTCAGGACTCCGCCGGCACCTACATCAAGAGCGTGGTCACGGGTGCACTCACCTGGGACACCCGGGATAGCCTGTTCCTGACCCGCAAGGGCGAATTGATCGAACTCACCGGATTCATCGCCGGCGGTCCTCTCGGCGGGGATGTGCAGGATTACGGAATCTCCCTCGAGGCCTCCAAGTATTTCTCCCTGCCGTGGGATTTGATTTTCCTGCTCAAGGGTGAGCTTTCTGTTGTGGATGGCTGGGGCGGTGACCAGAACAGCGATGACGATGATAGCTACGGCAACGGGGTCCCGATTTTTGACCGCCTCTATCTCGGTGGAGCCAACAACATGCGGGGTTTCAACTTCCGCGAGGTCGGCCCGGTCGATGTGGATGAGAATCCCATTGGCGGCAACTCTCTGGCCTACCTGACGGCTGAGCTGACCTTTCCGATCATCACCCGGGTGCGCGGAGCGGTCTTCGGGGACATCGGCTTTGTCAATTCCGGGGCTTACGATTTCAGCACCTCCAATGTCAATGCCGACATCGGCTTCGGTCTCCGCCTGGATCTTCCCATCGGCCCGATCCGGGTTGATTATGGCTATCCCGTCATCCACGATGGATTCAACGGGCCTCCCGGCAAATTTAACTTTAATATCGGCTATCAATTTTGAACACTCCTTCATCGGCAGTGTCGAAGCTTGAACTGCATCCCATCCTCTCTACTCTCAACAAACCAACACCCATGCGTAAACTCGTCCTCTCATCCATCCTCGCCGCCGCCTTTTGTGCGGCTTCTCCTTCAGCCCATGCCCAGATCAAACTTGGCATTGTGGATATGAACTCCGTCTTCACTTCCTACTACAAAACGAAGGACGCCGAGGCCAAAATCAATGAAGCCCGCGCCGGAGCCAAAAAGGAACTCGACGAGCGTCTGGAGACCTTGAAAAAGGCCATGGACGATATCAACAAGATCAATCAGGAGATCGAGAAGCCCGAGCTGAGCAAAGACGGCAAGGAGAAAGCCACCAAAAACCGGGATGAAAAGGTCCAAGAGGCCCGCAATCTCGACCGCGAAATCGCGGAATTCCGCAGTAATCGCGAGCGTCAGCTTCAGGAGCAATTCCTGCGCATGCGCAAGGACATCATCGACGAAATCATGAAGGTCGTGAACGACAAGGTGAAAACCGGAGCCTATGACCTCGTCCTCGACAAGAGCGGTGCCAGCATGGGGCAGATCCCCATTGTTCTTTTCTCCCGCGCCGACCTGGACTTCAGCAATGATATCATTGCTTCGCTGAACAAAGGCGCACCGAAGCCCACCTCGGCCGCTAACTAATTTATCTCCCAATTTGCCAACCGGGAACTGTGCCAGTCACGGTTCCCGGTTTTGCTTTTCTGCCGGTTGGTCCTCAAGAAAAAAGGTGATTGGCGCGCCTGGCCGCTTTAGTTTGATCGGCATGGCCACGCAACCCGTCAGGAAAGGGGCGAGAATCGAGGACTACGTCAATGCCCTCGGTTTGCCGGAGGCGGAACACAGTCCCTACTATCTGGCCTACTTCAACTGCTTCAACGGCCAGGAGTATTACGAGGCCCACGACGTTCTTGAGCACCTCTGGCTCAAGAGGCGTGATGAAAACTACGCCTTCTACAAAGGGCTCATCCAATTTGCGGGGGCCTTTGTCCATTTGCAGAAACAGCGGGCCCGCCCTCATCATCCCAAGGACGGACGCCGCCTGCATCCGGCTGTGCGGTTGTTTCGTCTGGCGGAGAAAAACCTCGCACCCTATCGCCCGGAACACCTCGGGTTGAATCTGGAGGAGATTTTCGCCCTCAGCGGAAAATTCAGCGCCAGCATCGAGACGTCGGACTTTTCCCGGAATCCCTGGCATCCCGACACCGCCCCGCAATTGCCCGTGCCGGCGGTCAGGGCGTGATCTCGTAGCGCTTCTCTCCGACCCGCGTCGCAATGGAGAGATCGGCTGTCGTGGAGGTTTCGGTGCCGACCCACGAACGTTTCTGCCAACCTTCCGATGAGCGCTCGATCAGGTCTGCCCAGCCGTCCGGCCAGGTGCACAGGGCGCCTTTTTCCGTCTTTTCCCACTTGCCTTCCGTGCCGCCGTTGATGGTGCTGAGAGCGCGGCCGTTGGACTGCAGGGCCAGGTAGAGATAGGAGCCGTCGGGCTCCTTGTTCATCCGCCAGACGCCCACGAAAACCGCCTCGGGTCCTTCCAGGCGGCGGGCCGGAGCCTGGTTCGTCGGCGTGCCATCCAACGGGACGCCCGGGGAGAATCCCCGGTGGACGAACGCTCCGTCGACCGACTGGATCACATCGGTCCAGCCGTCATCAAACTGGGCGATCAGTTTTCCGTTTTCCTGACGCCAAAGTCCGCGCTGACCCCGGGCCCCTGCAGTTCCCTTGGTCCAATTCGTCACCGTCTGGCCGTTCGGAAAAAGTACAAGGTCAAAAACCTGACCCTGTTCGTCCGTGGTCGTCCAGGTCCCTGCGAATTCCACCGGGTTGCTTTCTCCGGATTGTGGCATCTGCGCAGGCGACGGTGGGGCGGGTGCCTGGGATGATTTTCCGACCGAAGGGGGCTTGCCCGACGGGCATCCGGTCAAGAGGAGGGTGAGAGTCAGCGCCAGGAGAAATCGCATCTGCATCTTTGTCCGAGGCCCGGCGGGGAAAAACAACCTTTTTCAGTTCCGGAACGCGTGCGAATCTGCGCCGGCATGATTCATCCTTCGGAAGCGGCGGGATATACCGACTACCATCATCTGGCCGAGCGGATGGGTCGTGATGTCTTGGAGCGGCGCATCCTCAAGCAGGCCGGTCTGTGGGCCCGCGAGGTTCATCAAGGCCAGGGAGTTTTCAAATTCGAAGGTCTGATTCCGATCGATGATTTGATTTTATTTCTGCTCAAACTCATCGGTCTTGCGGAGACCGGACGCAAGAATTTCCTCGATGTGCAGATCGTGGAAAACTCCGTCATCCTCCCGGACCTGCCGGCAGCATTCGACGGATTCCGCCTTCTGCAGTTAACCGATCTGCATTGCGACCTCGATCCCGCGCTCATCGATGTGGTGATTCAGCGTCTGCCGGGACTCGCATACGATGCGGTCGTTCTGACCGGTGATTATCACAATGAAATCGCCGAAGCGCATGATCGTTCCCTCGAACTGATGGGACGGCTCATTCCGCATCTCAAGGGGCCCCGCCTGGCTGTTCTGGGCAATCACGACTTCATCGAGAAGGTGGCTTTTCTTGAAGCCGCCGGCTTAAAGGTCTTGCTCAATGAAGCAGAAGCCATCGAACGGGACGGGGCGCGGCTGTGGATCTGTGGAGTGGACGATCCGCATTTTTTTGGCACCCACGATCTCGCGAAATCCCGGTCCGCGGTTCCTGCGGGAGAGACCGCCATTCTCCTGAGCCACAGCCCGGAGACCTACCAGCAGGCGGCGGAGCTGGGCTACTCGCTCATGCTCAGCGGCCACACCCACGGCGGGCAGATCTGTTTACCGGGGGGATTTGCCCTGATTAAAAACGCACCCGTGCCGCGGCGTTTGCTGGCCGGTGCCTGGCGGAGGGGCGGCCTGTCCGGATACACCTCCCGTGGCACCGGCGGGTGTGGGGTGCCTGCGCGCTTTTTCTGCCCGCCGGAGATAACCCTTCACACCCTCAAACGCCCGTCCTGACATTGACGGAACAGGCGAAACCAACGATCTTCTGAGCCATGAGTTTTCCCCGCTCCCCTTTCTGCGTCATCCTTTGCACAGTGGCGATTTGCCGGATCGCCCTGGCCCAGCAGGATACCACTCCGGTCAATGCCGATGCCATCCTGCGCGACCTCGATCAGATTGAGCAGCAGCAAAAACAAGCGGTGCAATCCGCACGCATCACCGCCATTTCCCAGATCAAAGCCGCCGCCTCCAATGGGGCCGCCGCGACCAATCTTTACGAACGAGCCATTGAAGACACGCAGTTCGACGGCACTCGCAACAAGGGCGGATCCTTCGCCGACTGGAAGGCCTCCAAGGCGGAAATTCTGCGCACCAAGGAAGTCCAGGCCGCGCTGCTCATGCATTTGAAATACCTCGTGCTTTCGCTGGAACGAAAAGCTTCGGACAAACCCGAGCTTTTTGCCCCGGTTGCTCTGGACTATGCGGTTGAACTCGCCGCCCTCGACCCGCTCTTTTTCAAGCAGCAGGAATTCATCAAGGAACAGAAGGATAAGCGACCCGAGGATGTCGCGGTGCAGAATGAGGCTGCGAAGATGAAGGACGAACTGCTGAACAAATCTTTGGCGGAAAGTCTTTTCGTGAAATGGCTGCGCCTGGGCTCCTGGCTGCCCGCCGGGGACAACTGGGAACTCACTCCCGGCAATATTCCCGGGATTCTCGAAAAAGACGTCCGACCGTTTCTGCGCAAGGCCAAGAATCCGCAGGTGGTGGAAACCTGGGAATTCGAGATGAAGGTGCTGGCCGATCGCATCACGTTCGGCCGGCTGGAGCATCAGGCTGCCGAATTTAACACCGTCACCCGCCCGCGCCTGCAGTTCTCCCGCGCCAACGACATGGTGGAAATCGGCCAGAAAAACCGCGCTGCCTCGGAGATCTACTCGATGGTGAAGACCTATCCGCAGCATCCGGATTTTACCAAATGGGTGCAGCGGCTGCGTGAGTTGCTCAAGTCGGCGGAGCCAGCGCCCGCCACGGCGCCCGCAGCTACACCGGAATCGCCAAAGCCGGCGGCCTGAAAAGGCCCTCGCCTAAGCCGCGGGATACATTTCCGCCAGCAGCGCGCTGTACGTTTCGGTGATGACGTGGCGTTTGAGTTTGAAGGTGCCGGTCAGTTCGATGCCGTTTTCAAAGGGTTTGGGCAGAAAGCGGAAATCCGCGATGCGCTCGAACGCCTTGAAGCCATTTGCCGGGCTGATGATTTGCTTGAGTTCGGCCTCCAGCAACGCCCGCGCCGCCGCGCTGGCGGCCAGTTCCTGCACGTTGGCGGCCTGAATCCCCGCAGCTCGGAATCCATCCACCGCCGGCACGATCAGGGCGCCGAGGAATTTTTGGTCCTGCCCGACCACCATGCAGTGATCGATGAGGGGTGACTGGGTCAGCCGCGCCTCGATCGGCACCGGTTCGACATTCTCGCCGTTGAGGAGGACGATGGTGTCCTTGGACCGGCCGAGAATCTTCACGCAATTATTGAATGTGATCATCCCGATGTCGCCGGTGTTGAACCACCCGTCGCGCAGCACGCGCGAGGTCTCGCCCGGATTTTTGTAATAGCCCTGCATGATCTGCGGACCACGGGCATGGATCTCGCCGCGACGTCCGCGTCCGCCGTCGCGGCGGGACCGGTCGGGGTAAAGGGTTTCGCCCGTTTGCAAATCGACGATGCGGATTTCGGTCCCGGGGTAGGGGGAGCCGACCGTGCCGATGACGAGATTGCTCCAGGTGCGCACGGCCAGCACGGGCGAGGTCTCGGTCAATCCGTAGCCTTCCAGCACAGGAATGCCGATGAAGTTGAAAAACTCATCCACGTGTGGTTGCAAGGCGCCGCCGCCGGAGATGGTGCCGCGGAAATCGCCGCACCCCACCGCTTCGCGAAGCTTGGCCAGCACGATGCGGTCGAGCAAACGGTGCGGAATCTGAAAGACGATCCATCGCACGAGATGGGCCAGGCCGAGGGAGAGATTCTCGCCCGGGCTCCGACCCGAGGTGTCGAGTTGCTGTCCGACGAAAAAGCGCTCCGCACGTTTGACATGACTGGTGCTGGTGCGCGCGGCGTGGAAAAGTGCGCGGCGGAGGGGCGGCGCTTTTTCGACCTTGGCCATGATTTTCTGGTAGAGGCTTTCCCACAACCGCGGAGCCGAGGCCATCAAGGTAGGCCGGACGATTTTGAGGTCCTCGCCTATGTGACGCAGATTGGTATAGTAGGTGCATGCGCCCATGCTGATCGAGACCATCTCGAAGATGCGTTCGTAGCTGTGCCAGATGGGCAGAATCGAAAGCATGCGGTCGCCCGGGGTCAGATCGAAGGGCAGGTTGCGAATCTGCGAGGCCATGTTCGCGTGGGTCAGTTGCACGCCCTTCGGAGTTCCGGTCGTGCCCGAGGTGTAGATCAGGGTGAACAGATCCTCCGGCCGGATGGCGGCCACACGTTCCTCGGCCCGGCGGTCGCCGGCGGCGCGGAGTTTTTCGCCCTGCGTCACCAGGTCGTTCAAGGTCAGCACCCCACGGGGCAACGGTTCCCTGGCACTCATGAGGATCACCTTTTCCACTCCGGGCAGTTCGCGCCGCGCGTTCTCGAACTTCTCCAGCATGTCTTCGTCTTCGAGAAAAACGAATCGTGTATCCGCGTGGTTGAGGATGTAGGCGATCTCCCCCTCGGTCACATCCGTGCCTCGCGGAACATCAGCACAGCCGGCCATCAAGATGCCATAGTCGCAGACGATCCACTCCGCCCGGTTGTCCGCCAGCAGGCCGACATGTTCGCGCGGGCGCAGGCCCAGTTCGATCAACGCCGTGGCCAGGGCCAGACCGCGTTCGTAGAGCTGGCGGTAGGAAAGGAAGTCGTACGTGTCACCTTTGATCTTGGTGGCGAAAGCGGGCAGATCGCCGAAACGTTCCGCCGCCACGCGATAGACTGCGGCCAGGTTTTCTTCACTAATGCGCGACATGGGAGTGGGGGGAATGACGAATGACTAATGACGAACGACTCTTGATTCGTCAGCGCCGGTTCTGCGGCGGTGGGGTGGATTCGCGGAAGGTGATGCGGCCTTTGGTGAGATCGTATGGCGAGATCTCCACGGTCACTTTGTCGCCGGGGACGATGCGGATGAAATTCTTCCGCATTTTGCCGGAGATATGGGCAAGGACAACGTGGCCGTTCGTGAGTTTCACCCGGAACATCGTGCCGGGCAAAACGTCAACGACCAACCCTTCTGTCGTTATGGAATCTTTCTCAGCCACAGGGGAAGTCGTGGTATCTAGCGTAAATCCGGTTCGAAATCAACCCATCGCACAAGGGGGGCCAGCACCTGCCTTCCCTCCTGATGCCAGGTCAGCGGCGGCTCCTGCATTTTTCCCAGCGGACACACCCGCGACGGACCCAGCGCGGCGGCGCGTTCGGCATACTCCGGCGAGGCCGGCCAGATCCCCGTGGCTCCAAGCCATCCGCCTGCCGGCCCGAGCGCGGCGGCCAGATCTTCCGGCAGGGGTTTGACGAAAACGACTCGGTTCAGGCACGACGAGGCAAACCAGGGATCGTCCTCGTAGATCACCGTCCAGGCCGTCGAGCCCTCGCTTTCCCACAAGTGCACCCGCGGATCGCTGGCCGCACGGAAACGGTAGTTCGCCCGGATGTCGTGAATAGCCGCGGCCTCCGCGGTGGTCACCTCGCCGCGCGGATCACCTATCTGGTAGCGCGCCATTTCCTCCGCCAGCCTCGCGGCATAGGCCTGCGCGTCGCCCGCCACATAAAAATCGTGCGGCGACAGGCAGCCTTTTTGATCGAAAAGCGAGGCATCCCTCGCCGCCAGCGGGGCGGAAAAAAATGCCGGATCGTCAAAAACAATCCCGATGCTCACGCGATGGGCGTGCGGTTCAAACACCGTCTCCGCCCGCGCTTGTCGGCGGAAATGCGCGATGGTTTCGTCCGAGCCAAAGACCACCCAGGCCCGCGCCTCGCGCAGCCATTCCGGCGGCAGTTCGCGACGAACGGTCGCGCTCTCCCGCAACTCCGCCGGAAGCAACGCCAGAAATTCCTCCACCTCCGGCAAACCCTGCGACGGAATCTTGACCAGATTGCGCGCTCCGAGCAAAAGCCCGCGGGTGAGATTTTGCAGGGCCGCATGCGGCGTGTTGCCGCTCACGATGTGCAGGATGGGGTCGCGTGCCACCGCCCGGCTGAAATGGCCCGCGTAGGCCCGGAATCCATCGAGAATCTCCGCATGGCCGAGTTCCAGCTGCACCAGCTCCAGCAAGTCTTCCGCGGAAAAATTCCCCAGCAGGGGGAAATGTTCCGCCGCCTTCGCCAGAGCGCGGGCCCGTTCTGCCGTGTTCATGATTTTCCCGCTTTCATCCGATCCGGCGGAGACGGGTCAGAACCTGACGAGCCTGGCCGGTGGCGAGGACGGACTGTGCTTTTTCCAGGGCGGCGGGGAGTTTGTCGAAGATCCCGGAAACAACCAGGGCGCAGGCGGTGTTGAGTGCGACGATGTCGCTTTTCGGGCCGGGAAGTTTGCCGGCCAATAGGTCTTCGAGGAGGACGGCATTTTCCGTGGGAGTGCCGCCGCGCAGGTCGTCGAGTTGCGCTTGGGCGAGGCCGAGAGCGGCAGGATCGATGGTAAGTTCGCGAATGACTCCGTTTTCCACCGCAAGGATTTTCGTGGGACCGAGGGTGGAGACTTCATCGAGTCCGCCGTGGCCGTGGGCGACCCAGGCCCGTTTGCGGCCAAGGATGCGAAAGACTTCGGCGTAGGTGGGGAGGAGATCCTCATTGAAGACGCCGGCGAGTTGAAAGGCGGGAAGGGCAGGGTTGAGGAGGGGGCCGATGATGTTGAAGATCGTGGGTGTGCCTTCGGCCCCGAGCGCCTGACGGACGGGCGCGATGGCTTTGAAGGCCGGATGGTAATTCTGGGCGAAAAGAAAGGCGCAGTTCGCGGCGGCAAGGGAATCCGTGGGATCGAGGTCGAGGCGAACCCCCAGGGCCTCGAGAACATCGGCGCCTCCGGATTTGGAAGTGATCCCGCGGTTGCCATGTTTGACCACGCGGGCGTCGCAGGCAGCGGCGAGAAACATGACGGCGGTGGAAATGTTGAAGAGTCCGGCCTTATCGCCGCCGGTGCCGCAGACGTCGAGGACGTCCCCGCGGACGAACGGGTTTTTCGAGTGGGTCAAAAACCGGGCGACGAATTCCGCAATCTCGGC
>JBMOHI010000051.1:0-10656 GCA_049317925.1 Terrimicrobiaceae bacterium | reverse complement strand
CGGATTTCGAGGGCCTCAAGGCCGCCATGGGCAAACTGCAACTCAACGACGCCGCATTTCACTTCATGCCCGAATCCAGCGTCGCCCTCGGGTTCGGCTTCCGCTGCGGCTTTCTCGGATTGCTTCACATGGAGATCATCCTCGAGCGGCTGCGGCGGGAGTTCGACATGGACATCATTGCCACCTACCCGTCGGTCATTTATGAAGTCCTGAAGACGAACGGCACACTGCTCAAGGTGGACAATCCCGAGCAACTTCCCGACATGAGCGTGGTGGAGGAAATCCGCGAGCCCATTGTGAAATGCTTCATCATGATCCCGAATGAATACATTTCCCCCATGATGCAGCTCATCATGGAAAAACGCGGCGAGGTCAAACACACCGAATCCCTCGACACCAAGCGGGTCATGCTGACCACCGAGCTCCCCTTGAACGAGATTCTGGTCGATTTCGTCGATAAAATGAAATCCATCACCCGCGGCTACGGATCGATGGACTACGAGCAGGCCGGCTACCGGGCCGGAAATCTGGTGAAACTCGACATGCTCGTCAACGGCGAGAGGGTCGATGCCTTCTCCTCCATCGTTCACCGGGACAAGGCCGAAGGCCGCGGCCGCGCCCTCGCCACCAAACTCAAAGAGGTCATTCCCACCCAGCTTTACCAAGTTGCCATCCAAGCCGCCATCGGCGGCAAGATTGTCGCTCGTGAGAGCGTTAGCGCCCTTCGTAAGAACGTGATCGCCAAGTGTTACGGTGGTGATATTACGCGAAAAAGAAAATTATTGGAGAAGCAAAAAGAAGGCAAGAAACGCATGAAAGCGATCGGTCAGGTGAACATCCCGCAAGAAGCTTTCATTGAAGTTCTAAAGACGAATTAGCCATGCTTTTCACCCCACGCTACATCAAGGAAGGCAAGCACTACCGCCATGCCCTCCAGCGGCTCATCCACTACAAGGAGGACATCCTGCCGCCAAAGGATCTCGCAACGTTGCGTGGACTTTTGGCTGACCTGCAAGCAGCGCTGAAGAGCCGCAGCCGGGAGAAACTCCAGGCCGTTCGCGACCAAATCGAGAAACAGGTCGGTCGCATCGCCCCTCCCCCGTCGGATGCCGGATGGCGGGAGAATGTGGAGGTGTTTCTGGTGGCCATCGTCATTGCCGCCGGTGTTCGCGCCTATTTCCTCCAGCCCTTCAAGATTCCCACCGGGTCGATGCAACCGACCCTTTTTGGCATCGTCGGCAAGCCGATGGACACTCCCCCACCCAATCTCCTCATCCGCGCTTTTCAAATGGTCTGGCTGGGGCGGCATTATGTGGACCTGAAGGCCAAGGATGACGAGGTCGTGCAGGAGGTCCATGAGTCCACCTACCTGAATTTTTTCACCTTCACCCAAATCGGGACGGACAAGAACAGCTACCGGCTCTTTGCGCCGCGTGATACCTTGCAAGCCTACTTCGGCGTGGGGCCTGGGCGAAGTTACCAGAAAGGCGAACCCATCGCGCGAGGATCCATCGATACCGGCGACCAGGTGTTTGTGGACAAAATGTCTTACAATTTTCTCAACCCGCGCAGGGGCGACGTCTTTGTTTTCAAAACCACCGGCATACTCGGCATCCGCATGCCCCCTGGCATTGAGTCCCAGCACTACATCAAGCGGCTGGCCGGGCTGCCGGGTGATACCCTGCGGATCGACGCCCCGAAACTCTTCATCGACGGAAAGGAAGCGCAAGAATCCGTGTTTCAGCGGGTCATGAGCTGCCAGAACGGCTACCGCGGCTATTCGGACCCGCCGGGTGCACTCTATCTTTCGAACCCCGCAGAAACTTTCACTCTGCCACCGAAGACCTACTTCGCCTTGGGCGACAACAGCTACCAATCCAGCGACAGCCGCTACTGGGGCGTTGTCCCCGAACAGAACGTCGCCGGCAAAGGACTCTTTGTGTACTGGCCTTTCAGCAAGCGCTGGGGGCTGATCCGCTGAGATCGCTGCGGGGAAAAGTGGCTACCCGACATGGATTCGAACCATGAATAATGCCTCCAAAGGGCACTGTGTTACCGTTACACCATCGAGTATTTCGAGGAGTTAATATCACCGCCTACCGGATTTTCCGCAACCGAAAAAAGACGCGCTATTGCGCAAAGGCTCCGGTTGTGATGGATATGCAGCCGTTCGTTTTTCATGAGCAACAGAGTCCGCAATAGGTTCATCGCCCTCGTCTGCCTCCTTGGCTTCGTCGCCATGGGGTTCTTGTTTTATGTCAATTGGGTCGTGCAAAAGCCGTTCGCGATCATTGTTTTCCTGACCGACAATCTCACCACCTCCACCCTCACGGCCGCGCGCATTTACGAGGGAGGTTCGGACAACCGTCTCCATCTGGAGAAATTCCCGCACCTCGGACTGCTGACCACCCAGGCCAATGATTTCGCCGTAAGCGACACGGCGGCGTCCGTCACCGCCATCGCCACGGGGCAGAAGGTCAACAACCGCTCGGTCGGGGTGGATTCGTCCGGCAAACCGCTGCGGAATCTGATCGATGTGGCCCGCAGCCAGAACCGGGCCGTCGGACTGGTCTCGAATGCCTCGATCTCGGACACGACTCCCGGGGTCTTCTTTGCCAAAACCGGCGATCCGCATGACTCCCTGGCCATTGCCGCCCAGTTGGTGGACGCGTCGAACCTTGATGTGATCCTGGGCGGCGGCGAGGCGGATTTTCTGCCCGAGCACAAGGACGGACGCCGCAAGGACGGGCGCGATCTGATGCTGGAGATGCGGGGCAAAGGCTTTGACATTGCCCGGAATAGATCGGAGTTGGCCAGCACCCCGGCCTGGAGGGCGCCCAAACTCTTCGGAATTTTTTCCGCGGGAAACCTCGCGTTCGTGGATCAGATTGAGTCCTCCGGTTCCCAACCCTCACTGGCGGAGATGGTCCAGCAGGCCATCCAGCTTCTGCAATATAACCGCAAGGGCTATCTCCTCATCGTGGACGCTGGGCTGGTCGGCAAGGCTGCCACCCAGAACGAAGGGGAACGCATGCTGCGCGAGTTGCTGGCGCTGGATAATGCCGTGGCCGCGGCGACGGCGTTTGCCGGGGAAAACGCCCTCATCCTTGTCGCGGGGAAACAAAGCCTTGGCGGCTTGAAACTCAATGGCTACCCCTTCCGCAATGATCGGGGCGTGGCCGTGGTCGGGATCAACTCGCAAGGAATCCCCTCCCTCACATGGTCCACCGGTCCCGGTTCGCGAAGTGACTCCGGAACCACGACGAATACCGCGGTGCCGCTTGCACCCAACGAGCCATCGGCTTTTCCAACCCCCGCAGCGGTGGGAATCGCAGAGGATGGGATCATCGTCGGGAGTGGCCCCGGATCGGAATTGCTGGATGGCTTCAAGGACAACACGGATGTCTTCCGGGTTGTTTCGGAAAAGCTGTAGCCGCGCCCGTGAGGGCGTGGGAATGACCACCGTCTCACAACGGCGGCTCCGTTTGGTTCGCTCTACCTCCCTTTGGCCGTGGTGTATTTGTCCTGCAAATCCGCCAGAACATTGTTGAGGATTTCCTCCTCCTGATGAGAAAGATTCCCGCGGGTCTTTTCGCGGATCATTGCGAGCTGATCGATAAAGAGTTTCGCCGGTTCGAGATGGACTTCCGGCCGGCCGGTCTGCGGGTTCGGGCTTTCTCCGAGGAAGAAAGAAGCCTGGCGGGCCTGCATCATGACAAACTCCACAAAGCGCTGCGCCGTCTCGCCCGAATGGATTGAGGCCTGGACTTCGGCCATGGCTCAGGATTGTGGAACCGGCGTCTGCGCCGCGGCGGTCTTCTCGGGCGGGCGGACTGTCACCTCGACTCTTGTGGGAATATCGAAGTATTTTCCGGAAACGCGGCGGGCGTCTTCCAGCGTGACCGCCTCGATCTGATCCTTCCGTTTAAGGTAGTTGTCAAAGCCGAGGCCGATCAGTTCATCGATGGCCACGGTGGCGGCAAAGGCGGAATTGCTCTGATTGCGGATCGCCTCGGAGCCCAGCAACTTCTTCTTGGCCCGGGTCAGTTCCTCGGGAGTCAGCCCGTCCTTCGCCAGCTTGTTGATCTCGTCGGTGAACTCGGCCGTGACCCGCTCCACTTTTTTGGGATCAGTGCCGAGATAGAAGACAAAGCAGCCCGGAGCGAGTCCGTTGAAGTTTCCCGATCCGACAAAATAGGCCAGCCCGAGCTTCTCGCGGATGCGATCGAAAAAGCGCGAGCCCAGGTCGTTGGAAGCCTCGCTGATAAGTTCGAGGGTCGAACGGTCCGGACTGAGGACATCCACACCGGGATAACCGACCATGACGACAGCCTGTTGTTTGTCACGTTCCTCGACCGCGTTGACCGGAGCGGTGAGCGCGGCCGGCTGTTGGGGCGAAGTGAGAGCCAGTTCGCCGGAAGGCAGCGAGCCGAGTTGCTTTTCCACCAGCTTGAGAACTTCCTCTGCCTTGACGTCGCCGAAGACGGCAATGACGCCATTCTTGGCGGTGACATATTCCTGATGGAAGGCCGCGAGATCCTGCGGCGTCAGTTTGGCCACCGACGCCGGGCTGCCCAGATTGCGCAGCGCGTAAGGATGAGAACCGAAAAGCTTTTCCCTCGTGGTGTTGCGGGCCACGGCGGTGATCTGTTCGTCCTCCGCCTTGATAGCGGCGAGTTGGGCCTTCTTCTCCAGTTCGACTTCTGCTGCGGGGAAGGACGGATTTTTCACGACGTCGGCCAGGAGATCGAGCCCGAGGCCAAGATCGGGTTTCATGACCTCGACCGAAACGTTGAAGCTGTTGTAGCCGCTGTCCGCCCCGATGCCGCCGCCGGCGCTTTCGATTTGCTCGGCGATTTGCGAGGCGCTGCGGGTCTTGGTGCCTTTCAACATCGCACGCGAAAGCAACTTGGTGATTCCGTTTGTCTCCGGTTTTTCTGCCAGCAGGCCGCCGCGAAAGGCTGCCGTGAGCGAGACGACCGGCAGCTTGGCATTCTCGCGCACAAGCAGACGCAGGCCGTTGGAAAGTGTAAATTTCTTCACGTCGGATTTCTCCGCGGTATCAGCGCTGTCCGTCTTCTTCGCGAGCGAGCCGATGGGATTTAGTGAAGTGACATTGAGGCGGTCCTCACGGAGATACTCGCGGGCGACGCGCTGCAAATCCGCGGTGGTGACCCGGCCGATGGCTTCGAGGTAATCTTTGCTGAAATCGGGATTCCGGGCCATGAGCCAGCTCGAACCCAGATCAGACGCCTTGCCGCGCACGGTGCCGAGACTCTTGATCTGGCCGGCCAGCATGGACCGGCGGGCCTTGTCGAGTTCGGCCTGGGTGACGCCGCCCGTTTTGATTTTCTCCACCAGCGCGAGGGCCTCTTTCTCCACCGCGTCCCGCTTGTCAGGATCGCAGACCGCATCGATCACGAAAACCCCTTCGGTCTGAAGAGAGAAAACCCCGGCGTCAATATCGTGCGCCAGTTGCAGCTTCTCGCGGATTTGCTGATTGAGAATTGAACTGCGGCCCGAGCCCAACACGCTGCCAAGCAGGTCCAGGGCCGGAATGTCCGGATGTGACTGTCCGGGCACCCTCCAAGCCAGCGAGAGGCGGGTCAGTTCAGTGGGAAACTCCTTGTGCATCTGGCGGCGGCCGATTTGCTCAGGCTCGCTGTTGATAAAGACCGGCTCCAAGGCCCTGCGGGGTTGATCTTTGAACGCCTCCTCGAGTTGGGCGCGGATCTTCTGCGCATCCACGTCGCCCACAATGACGAAGGTCAGATTGTTGGGCGCATAGCGGGCTTTGTAATACTCCATTACGTCATTGCGCGTGAGCTGGTTGTACACGTCGAGATAGCCGATGATCGGGTTGCGGAACGGACTCTCCGAGAAAACCGTGTTGAGCATGAGTTGCGAACTCTGCCGGCCCGGATCGTCGAATCCCATGGCAAATTCCCGGCGGATGACCTCCTGTTCCTTGATGTATTCGTCCTCGGGCAGCGTGGAATGCTGCATGGAATCCGCCAGGATCTCCACCGCTTCGGCCGCGCCGTCCGCCGGGACGTCGATCCAATACACGGTCCGGTCGAAGCTGGTGTAGGCATTGATGTAGCCGCCACGGTCCTGCACCTGCTTGGCAATCTCGCCGCCTTTGCGCTTTTCCGTGCCCTTGAAAAGCATGTGCTCGAGAATATGCGAGAGGCCGGCGCCGAGCCATTTGCCTTCGTGGATGCTGCCGGTTCCGCACCAGGCCTGCACGCTGGCCACGGGCGCGCTGCGATCTTCCTCGACGATGATGGTGAGACCGTTTTCCAAGGTGAAAACCTGGGCCTTGCTTTCGGGCAGGACCGGAGTGTTGGTTTGGGTACGGGAATCTTTCGCGGGTGCGTGGGCGATCATCATGATGGAGAAGAGGACGGAGAAAAACGGCTTCATGCTTTCCTTCCGACAATGCCGGGCCCGGTTTCGCTCAAACTTACCGGTTCCGGCTGGAAGGGTTGCACAAATGCTTCCTGAAAATCATAGCCCGCGCGAAAGCTCTCGAGGGTGTCCTCGTCGGTTTTGCCGAAGACCCCGATGCGGACCAGATTGAAAACCATGTTCCCGATATCCTCGCAGGAGCGGACGCCCCAGTAGTCAAACACCGTGATGGCCATGGGCCCGCATTCCTGCAGACCGTGGAGGCGGAATCCTTCCAGAAGCTCGGCCGCGCTGACGTGAGCCGCGACATCCTTTTTCGATTTCTTCCGGCGCTTCAGGGTCGCATCCAGGGCGTCGCGCAAGAAGGCGTAGGCTTCAGCGTGATAGCGGGAGTCTTCCGCGCCGATTTTTTCTACCGCCTCCTGAAATCCGATCGTCTGCATGAAAATTACGGACGGCCCTCCGCGCTGAGGGGAACCAGGGGCTGCACGGCGCGCCATTGCCGCACGCCCAGACCGGTGGCGAAGGCGACCAGCACGCAGGCCACCAGCATTTGTTCCCGGCGGGTAAGAAAAACCATCGCGTTAAAATACCGATGACCGGACATCCTGCAAGCGCTCAAGCGGGTTCACCATCCGCGCGACTCCAGATCGTCCAACTGGCGGCTGATGGCGTCGTTGCGCTTGAAAGGCTCGAAGCTGCTGGCTTGGTTGAGGGTGGCGTCGAACTCCCGGCTCGGGGTGGTCAGCTGCGAAGCCTCGAACCAATTCAGATAATCCTCGATGGACCCGGCCCGCTGCACCACGGCTTGCTGGAGTTCCATGTTTTTGCGGATGCGCTTTTCCAGATTGCGCCCGGGCTTGGCCGACAGCTCGGCCGCGATGATCCGGTATTCCCCGGCGATCGGGCGCATGATCGGGTGAGCCCGGAGTTCCAACCGCAAGAGATCCTCGGTTTTCTGCTTGAGAATGTAGCGACCCGGCCCGCTCCGGGTCAGGGCTTGCAGGGCCTCGGGTCCCGTGACATTTCCGGCCTCGGGTTTTTTGGGATCCTTGGGAGTCGAAAAATCGAGCAGCAGCGCGAGCTGCCTTTGCGTTTCCGCCATGCTGAAGGGTTTGTTCCGGTCCGAGGCGGAGGCATTGGCCAGGCTGAGCGTCCACAGTTTCGAAAGATTGCCGGGCTCGCCGGCGAGTTCGGGAAACTTCTGCAAGAGCTTTCCGGCGTCCGCGGGATTGGTGCCTGGCAGACTGGCGAGGTATTCCGCCAGTTGGCCGGGTCCGCCGGGCAGGCCGAGCAAGGCCCGCAGCAGGGCCATGGCCTGTGCCCGATAAACCGCCCGCGAGGTGGCGTCGAGGGATTCCGGACGGATCTTCAGAAACGCTTCAAGCTTCGGCGGCGGACCGCTTTTCACCAACATCTCGAAGAGACCGGCCGGGATGCCTTCGTCCCGTGTCGCGGTGTCCTCGTAGAGACCCTCCAGCAGCCACGCGGGTGGCTGGGTGATTGCCTTGCCGGCCTTGGGCGGCGTTTTCCGGTAGGCATACTCGAGCGCGAGGGCACGATAGACTTCGAGGTCAAACTCCGGACCTTTCAACGAGGTGGGATCGAAAACGTCGATCTGCACCTTCATCTCGCCTCCGTCACTTTCGTGAACGGAGGTGCGCAGGCGCGGGGCATCGGGCAGCCGGGTGGATGCAATTTGCACGATGATCGGGGCTTTCCACTCATCCTTCATCCGGAAACGCCGAAGCCATTCCTGTTTCAGATCCTCGGTCTTCCGGGCCAGCCGCGAGCGCACGGATCCATCGAAGTAATAGATCACAAACTGCTTGGAAACGCTGGTGGAGCGCTGCAGCGGAGCAGGAGTCGGGGCGAGCTTGGGCTTGTTCTGCGCGAACGCCGTAGTGGCCAGAAAGCCCGCGACGAGGAGCAGTCCCGGGCGCATCAACGTCCCGGCGCCTTCGATCCCGACCAGCTCAGCTTGGCCACCCCGGGAGTGAGGGTTACGGCACTGGTCCGGCGCAAGATGTCGGTTGCGTCGGAAGCCGAGGCGACCACGGAGCCGAGGGACTTTTGCAAAATCGGAACCAACCGGGCGTCAAGACGCATGCGTCCGATACCCCCTCCCGTGATCCGGAAAGTGGTGCTGGCCAGACCACTCACCTCATCCAGGCCCGCTTCGGGCTCGCCCGTGAGGTACAGGAAGACCGGCCAGTCAAAAAACTTCTGCTCGACAAAAAACTGCATTTCCCCCTGCCCGATCACGACGAACGCCCGCTGGAATTTTGCTTTCAGGATGGAGCCGCTCTCCCCCGCGGCGTCCGGAACGATGCGGGCCGCCAGATAGTTGTTCACCTGGGCTTGGCTCACATCAAGCGCCCGCGGATAAATAGTGTCGGCGAAGGCTTTGATGCCTTGGAAGAGTTTGGTAGCCTGGGCCTCGTTGGCGGCTTCCGCCGCCGGGGTGCCGTCCGGTTTACGGCCCATCTGAATGATGGCGGCGAGCAGTGCGGCCAGAATCGCGGTTGAAATGATCGCGCGCAGAAGACGGAACAAACTTCCCTTGAGGCCGTCGGATTCGAAAAACTTTCCGAAAGAGAATCCCTTCTTCGGCGCGGCCGCGCGGCCCATCACCGGCGTGTTTCCGGAAATCGTGGCCTGGGTGCCCTCCGGGCGCTCCAAACGCATTCCGCAATTCTGGCAAAAGACCCGCGTGGAGTCATTCTCATGACTGCACTGGGAGCATTTCAGCGCGCTCATTCTTTGGCGGGTTTGGCCTTGGGCTTGGACGTTTCCGCCGGCTTGCTTTTCTCTCCTCCGCCCGATGACCCGGCGTCTCCGCTGGAGGAAGCCCCGGAATCCTTCTTCGCCGCCTGCTTGTAACCCTCGCTGCGGTAGTCCGTGATATAGAACCCGCTGCCCTTGAAAATCAGACCCGCTCCCGTGCCGATCAATCGCTTCAACTTGCCCTTGCATTTTTTGTTCGGGCAGGTCTTGAGCGGGTCATCCTTCATGGACTGGAAGATCTCGAACGTCTTCCCGCATTTTGCGCATTCGTATTCGTAGGTGGGCATGGAGGCTAGTGCCTTAGCAAACATCCCCGCCCTGTGCAAGTGGCGCAGCAAAGGGTTGAGTCTCGGAACAAGATCGATTTCCCCCCGCTGTCAGCTTGACGTTTTCGCAAAGCCTGCTCTTTTACACGCCCATGAGCCGAATGGGTCGCCACATTTTCCGATTCGCCGCCGCCATCACCGTTCTGGGGCTGGGAGCCTGCGCCAATTACGACACCCGCCTCAACAGCTCCGGCGTCAAATACCTCGGCACGGGAAGCACCATTGTCGATCCCTCGACCAAGGAAAGCCTCGCCTTGAAGAAATCCTACTGGGACGGCGACGGCACGGTCGGCGCGCCCTCCATCGTGATCAACCTCTCCAAACAAACTGCCTCGTTTTATAAAGGCAGCAAGCTGGTGGGGGTATCCGCCATTTCCAGCGGACGGGAAGGATTCGGCACTCCGGCGGGAAACTACACCATCATTCAGAAAAACATCGACCACCGGTCCAACCTTTACGGCGATTTTGTCGATGGCTCCGGCACGGTCGTGGTCAAAAACGTGGACGTCAAGAAGGACACCGCACCTCCGGGTACGAAGTTTCTCGGAGCCAGCATGCCCTACTTCATGCGGCTGACCAATAGCGGCGTCGGCATGCACCAAGGCTTTCTGCCCGGAGTTCCTGACAGCCACGGCTGTATCCGCATGCCGGAGAAATTGGTGAAAATCTATTGGGCAAACGCGGCCCTCGGAACCCCGGTGACCGTCGTTAACTGAGGGGGATTCGGATCCTCACCCGGCCCGGTTGCAGGTTCCGCTCAGGGCACCGCGGCGCAGTTTTTACCCAGAGAGAAGTTGCCTGGGATGTTTCCCCGGCTACACTAGGGCATGGGCCAGCTTTCCCCCCTCCCTGCCCGGGAGTTTTCCCCCTATGCTGCCGCGCACCTGTTAGGGCGTGCCGGCTTCGGCGGAACATGGGAACAGGCGGAGGAACTAGCTGCTCTCGGGCTCGATGGCGCCGTGGACCGTCTGGTCAATTTTACCCCCTCGACAAACCTGCCCCCGCCGTCCTGTGGCGCACTGCCGGAGGAAAGCGACAAGGCCTTCCAGGATCGCATCCGCGCCCTCCCTGACGAGGAATCGCGCCAGAAGGAACGCAACATTCGCTACACGCTCGAACGTCAACACATCCG
>JBMOHI010000050.1:0-10658 GCA_049317925.1 Terrimicrobiaceae bacterium | reverse complement strand
TGGGTTATCGCGTCATGAGTTCGATCAATCCTTTTCCGAATGATCCGGATCGTCACGAAATCTGGGAGATTCTGATGCGCCGCGATTTTGAAGCCTTCATTGCGGCGGATTGGTCGCGGACCGCCGGGGATTTTCTGGAAGAGGAGTTTTTCGGCCTCGATGGCGACAAAGTTTCCAACCCCGATCAGTGGCGTCTGCGCTTTCCCGATCTCGTGTCATACCGGGATGAATGGCTGGCCCAGGCGGCGGAATTCGCGGCCACGGAGTTGAAGGGCTGCTCGAAGCTGGACTTCTTTTTCCAGTCGGTCGTCCTGCGCGAGATCGAGATCACGGGCTCGCGCGCCGTGGCTCACAAGAAATTCGACGGCGCGGCGGAGTCCATCGCGGGGGAGCCGGTTCGCATCCTTTGGCAGACTCTCTACTTTTTAAAAAAGCGCGACGGCCGCTGGCGCATTACCGGATTCGTCGGCTATCTGCCCAATCCCATGCCGGGTCCCTCTCACTAAAAAACTCATGTCCCATCCCATCATCCGCCATGGCCAGATCGAGGGACTTCCCGTTCCCCGAGGACCGTTCTCGCAAGGGGTCGCGGCGGAGGGACGGTTCCTTTTTGTCTCCGGTCAAGGACCCTATGATCCGGCGGCGGGCGGATTTGTCCGGGGTACTATCGCGGAGCAAACGCGGCTGACCCTGGCCTGCATGGAGCGGGTTCTTCTCGCCGCCGGGACGCGACGGGAGAACGTGGTCAGTTGCCGGGTTTACTTGCAGCCGCTGGACGGTCAGACTTTTGCCGAGATGAACCGTGTTTACGAAGAATTCTTCGGAACGATCAAGCCGGCCCGCACCACGGTGGGCACGCAATTGCTCAATATAGACGTCGAGATTGATTGCGTCGCCCTGTTGGAACCATGAAATACGCCGAACTCGTCTCGCCCGAGCTGGGTCGTCTGGCACCCGGGTTGATTGCGGTGCTTCCTCTCGCCGCCATCGAACAACATGGCAGCCATTTGCCGGTGGTGACCGACACCGCCATTGCGGACGAATTGGCCGCGCGGGTGGAGCGCGCCCTGCCCGACAAAATCGCCCTGTTGCCGACCCTCTGGTGCGGTTCCTCGCACCATCACAAGGGATTCCCCGGCACCTTGAGTCTGAGCAGCGCGACCTATGTGCAGGTTCTGGTTGATCTGATCGAGTGCCTGATCGAAGGCGGATTCAAACGCATCTTTTTGCTGAACTGTCATGGAGGAAACCAGACACCGTTTGCCGAAGCTCTGTATCGCATCAATTTGAAGTATCACGGCGTGTCCGAACCCTGGATCGCAGCGGCCAGTTACTGGAATCTGGCGGCGAAGGAACTGTCCGCCCAGACGTTCATGAGTACCCCGAAGTTATCCCATGCCTGCGAATACGAGACGTCGCTGATGATGGCCCTGCGCATGGATTGGATTAAAGGCCCTGGCTCGGGCGAAAGTGGCGGCATCGGGTCTGCGTATTACGATCCTTTGAACTACGAACCCTCCCGCGTCGTGGTGGCCCGGTCGTTCGATCAACTCAGTGGCAATGGAGCCCTTGGCTCGCCCGAGAAAGCCGCGCCGGAGAAAGGCGAAAAACTCTTTGCCCTCCTGACCGATGCCATCGTGGATTTCCTTTACGACTTCGCCGGCTGGCAACAGCGTTCCTTCCAACCATCCAATCCATGAGCACGAATTCCGCCTTTCAAGATCAGGTCGCCGTCATCACCGGAGGGGCCGACGGGCTCGGCTGGGCCCTGGCGCAGAGGCTGCAGGCCGCGGGCGCGCAACTCGCCCTTCTCGATATCAACGCGGAGAAACTTTCCCGGGCCCGGGAGCAACTGGGCGGACACCCGGCAACTTTTGTCACCGATGTTTCCAGCGCCGTGGACGTCCAGAGCACCTTCGATGCCATCGCTGGAAAATTCGGCCGGATCGATATCCTTGTGAATTCCGCCGGCATCACGGGAAAAACCAACACCCGCAGTCATGAGGTTCCGGTGGAAGATTTTGATCGCGTGCTCGCGCTCAATTTGCGCGGGACCTTTCTGACCTGCCAGGCCGCACTGCCCCGCATGCTCGAGCGCGGCTACGGGCGGATTCTGAACATCGCCTCCATCGCGGGCAAGGAAGGCAATGCCGGCATGGTGTCGTATTCGTCTTCCAAAGCCGCCGTGATCGGCCTGACCAAGTCCATGGGCAAGGAATATGCCGAGACCGGCGTGACCATCAACGCGCTGGCTCCCGCCGTGATCCGCACCGCCCTGGTGGAGGCCATGCCGGACGCGCAGGTCAAATACATGACCGACAAGATTCCCATGAAACGATGCGGAACGCTGGAGGAGTTCGCCGCCACGGCCGAGTTCATCGTTTCTCCGGCCAATAGTTTCACCACCGGATTCACTTTCGATCTCAGCGGGGGACGGGCGGTTTATTGATTCTTGGTAATCTCTGACGGCCGGAGCGTGGCGGGCGCCGGTCGCTCCGCATTCGGAGTTGTTTTTCCGGAACGCAACCGGTAGATTAAGAGACTCTGTTAACTCAACCGACCGGGTTTTTCGACCGAACATTGAAGGCATGAAACCGGCGATCCGCATCGCTTTGATGTATGCCCTCCTCTCAGGGCTCTACATCGTATTGTCTGATTGGGCGGCGCGGCAGTTGACCCGCGGAGATTCCGATCTCCTCACCCAATGGCAGAGCATGAAGGGGCTCGCCTTCGTGGCGGCGAGTGCGGTGATGATCTTTTTTCTGGTCTATCATTACGTGCGGAGCCGCGACCATACCCAGGAGTTGCTGGAACAGGCGCTGGACTCGTTCGAGCAGCTTTTCCGGCGCAATCCGCTACCGGTTCTTGTTTATGACACGGCCTCGCTGCGGGTGCTGGCCGTGAATGACGCGGCGGTGGAGGAGTATGGATACAAGCGGGAGGAGTTTCTGCGTCTGACCCTGGCCAAGCTCCACGGCGAGGAGGATTTCGACAAGCTTCTGGCCCATGTGTCCCGCATCAAGCCCTATCCCTACACGGGGCAATGGCGGCACGTGCGGGCGGACGGTTCGGGCCTTGAAGCAGAGATTACCTCGCATCCGATTGTGTTTTCCGGCTGTCAGGCCCGCCTGGCCGTGGCGATGAATATCAGCGCGCGGAAAGTGACCGAGCGGGCCATGGCGGAGGCCTTTGCCGCCAAGACCGAGGCCGAGGAGGCCAAGACGCGGTTTCTCTCCACCATCAGCCACGAGATGCGCACGCCGCTGAACGCGGTGATGGGCTACCTGGATTTACTGGCGCGGGAGCAGGATTCCAGCCGCCGCCCCGAGTTCATCGCCATCGCGCAGCGGAGCGCGGACGATTTGCTGGCCTTGATCCAGCGTCTGATCGATGCGGCCACGCTGCACTCGCGCAAGGTGCCGGGCGACCGGAGGGAGGTCGAACTGGATAAATTCCTCCGTGGGGTGGTGGATGGATTTTTCAAAAGCGCGGTCAGCAAAAGCATCAAGCTGGATTTCCGTTGCGACGCCCCGTTGGCCGGCAAGGCGGTGCTTGATGTGCTGCGGATCGAGGAAACGCTGCAGATCCTGGTGGGCAACGCGATCAAGTTTTCCAACGGCGGGACGGTCGAGATCGGAGTCCGGCAAAAGAGCGCGGGCACCGGCGCGTTGCTCGAACTGTCCGTCGCGGATGAGGGCATCGGCATCCCCGAGGCGCAACAGGCGCGGGTCTTCGATTCGTTTTTCCAGGTGGATCAAAACCTCACCCGCAAGTACGGCGGCGCCGGCATGGGGCTTTTCGTGGCCAAGCAGCTTTGCGATTTGATGGGCGCTTCCCTCGGGGTCGAAAGCCAGGATGGTGCGGGCAGCACCTTCACCGTCTCCCTGCCCGGGAAAATCGATGCGGGGGGGCGATTCATCGCGGGCGACGAACCCGACGGCCCGGCGGAAAACGCCTCGCTCTGATCTACCAGTCCACGTTCTGACCGCGGGTATCGACGTGGGTGAAGTTCCCGTAGCGCCCGACTCCGCCTTTGAAGAGGCCGGAGGATTTCATGGCGCGGGCCATGGCTGCCACCTTGCCGGGCGGGCAGGGGTAAATGACATCCATGGCGATATTGCGCAGATGGTAGGAATTGCTTTTCGCCCCCGGGCAGCGGGCGTTATAGGCGGGGGATCGATAGACAGACACGACGTCCTTGACCGGAAGATCAAGCCGGTCGGAAAGCCCGTCGATCACTTTCAGGGTCGAGCGGATGTTTGCCCACATCGAACGCGGCGGCAGGGTGTTTTGGAGCTTTCCGCGGACATGGGTGTGCGGCTCGATGATCTGGTGGACGGTCACGTGACGCAGACGGAGCTTGCGCAAATACTCGGCGTAGTAAGGAAGCTGCGGACCCAGCTCCTTCCGCCACTCCGGCGGAATGCGCAGGCTTTTGAGCGTCGCGGGTGAAGCCGGGTCGTAGCTGGAGAAAAAATTGAGAAATGCGTGGGAGGATTGGGTGCCGGCCAGAAGCCCGGTCCCGGATAACGCGAGCAAGCGCAAAACGCCACGCCTCGTCAGCAGGGATGGCTGCTCGTTTTCAATAGGGATCTCGTGATTTTCGGACATCAAGTTTTTAGAACGCGCAAACAAAGCACAAATCGTTCGGCTGAAAAGGGATTTTTGTGAGAAGAGTAGCAATTTTCGGGCCAGAATGGGGGTTGCTCCCTGTTGCGACCAGGGGAAGGTGAAACGGGGGTGTCACGCAATTCGCTGCAAAAAAGGATTTCCAAGCAAGAAAAGCTTGGTTAACGAAACAGTCGTGTCTTTGCGAGGATCACTCTCATCGCGGATAGCCGGATTCTTCGCGGTGTCCTGTGTTTTTGCCGCCTCGGCTTGGGCCGAGCCGGCCGGGACGGAGTATCCGATGCGGCGGATCACCGACATCTTTCAGCCGCTGTCGCGGCCGGCGGTGATGATCAGTGAGGCGGCCGTGGTCGTTATTCTGATTTGCGCGGGGATTTTTGTGGTGGTGACCGGGCTGTTGTTTTTCATCGTGATCAAATTCCGCCGTCCGGCGAAGGACGACGGACGGGAGCCGCCGCAGATCTACGGAAGTACGAATATCGAACTGGCCTGGACGGTCATTCCCATTCTCATCACGGTGGTGTTGGTGCTGGTGACCAGCCGGACCATCGGGGAGATCCAAAACATGAAGATGCCCGAAGATGCCTTGAAGATCCGCGTGGTCGGGCATCAGTGGTGGTGGGAGATCCATTATCCCGATCTGGGCATTGTCACGGCCAACGAAGTGCATATTCCGGTGAGTGATCGCGATCCGGCCAAGGCCACGCCCACTCACGTTGTGCTGCAATCAGCCGACGTGATTCATAGTTTCTGGGTGCCGCAACTGGCGGGCAAAACAGATCTCGTGCCCAACAAAACCAACGACACCTGGCTCGATCCCTACGAGACGGGTGTCTATTTCGGAAATTGCGCGGAATACTGCGGGACCCAGCATGCCAACATGTTGTTGCGGGTGATCGTTCACACCCCGGAGGGATTTCAAAAGTGGATCGCCTCGCAGAAAACCCCTCCCGCTCCTCCGCAGGCCGCGGAGGAGATCAAGGGGCATCAACTTTTCTATGCCTACTCCTGTGTGAGCTGCCACACCATTGACGGCTCGGTGGCCGAGGGTGTTTTCGGCCCCAACCTGACTAAATTGATGACCCGCCAGACCATCGGCGCGGGTGTGGCTGAACTGAACGACCAGACGCTGTGGGCGTGGGTCGATGATCCGCAGAAAATGAAAGTCGGCTGCCTGATGCCGGATATGCAGTTAGCCGACACCGAGGTGGACGCCATTGTCGCCTTTTTGAAAACCTTGAAATAACATGTCTGACACCATCGTTGACCCAAACTTCAAGGCGCCCGCTCCCGAAAGAGTGGGGGAGGAGCGTGGCTCCCTGACGCGCATCGCGCAGGAATTGGTCTTCACCGTTGATCACAAAAAACTCGGTTTGATGTACATCGGCTCGGGGCTGCTGTTTTTCGTCGTGGCCGGACTCATGGCCACCCTGATGCGCATGCAACTGGCCTTCCCCAACGGCAAGGTGCTGGAGCCTGATGTCTTCAACCGGCTCTTCACCATGCACGGAACGGCCATGGTCTTCCTGGTCGGCATGCCGATCATCTTCGGGTTCGCCAATTATCTCATCCCGCTCATGATCGGCACGCGCGACATGGCGTTCCCGCGCCTCAATGCCTTTGGCTTCTGGGTCTTCTTTTTCAGCGGCTTGCTGCTCTATTTCAGCTATCTGGCCGGGCCGGGACTTTATGCGGCGGGATCTGCCCCCGACGTGGGCTGGTTTGCCTATTCGCCCCTGACGGCCAAGGCCTTCTCGCGTGGACACAGCACGGATTACTGGACGCTTTCGCTGCTCATGGGCGGCATTGGCAGTATCGCGACCGCGATCAATATCATTGTCACCACCTTGTGTCTGCGCTGCAAGGGCATGACCCTCGGACGCATGCCGCTGTTTGTCTGGATGTTTCTCGTGGTGGCTTTTCTGGTCATCATCGCGATGCCCCCGCTCTCGGCCTGCCAGATCATGCTCCTTCTCGATCGCTATCTTGGCGCGAGATTTTTCGACACGCAGGCGGGCGGTTCCGCCGTGCTCTGGCAGCACTTCTTCTGGATTTTCGGCCATCCCGAAGTGTACATCCTGATTCTGCCGGGATTCGCCGTGGCCTCCGAGGTCATTCCGGTTTTCTCCCGCAAGCCCATCTTCGGATATCCCATCATGGTTGCGGCCACGCTGATGATCGCCTTTATCAGTCTCAGCGTGTGGGCGCACCACATGTTCACCGTGGGCATGACCTCGCTGGGCAACACGTTCTTTGCCATCTCCACCATGATCATTGCCATTCCGACCGGCATCAAAATCTTCAACTGGCTTGGCACGATGTACGGCGGGAAAATCCGTTTCGATCTGCCGATGATTTTTTGCATCGGGTTTCTCTTCCAGTTCCTCATTGCCGGTCTGACCGGGGTGATGCTCTCGGTGGCGCCGTTTGACTGGCAGCTCAGTGATTCCTATTTCGTCGTGGCGCACTTTCACTATGTGCTCATCGGCGGCCTTCTCTACACGATCTTTGCCGGCATTTACTACTGGTATCCCAAGGCCTTCGGGCGCATGCCCAGCGTCCGGCTCGGACACTGGCATTTCTGGCTCTTTACTATCGGCTTTCACCTCACCTTCTTCCCGCAGCATATTGCCGGCATTCTCGGCATGCCGCGGCGCATTTTTTCCTATGAGGCCGGGCGTGGCTGGGAAATTTGGAATTTGATCTCCAGCATCGGCGTTCTCGTGCAGATTCCCGGCATCCTCTTTTTCGTCATCAACCTCATCTACTCCTACTTCAAAGGCAAAAAAGCCGGCGACGATCCGTGGGATGCCTGGACCCTGGAATGGTCCACGACCTCGCCGCCGCCGGAATACAATTTCGCCAAACTTCCCGAGGTCAAAAGCCGCCGCCCGTTGTGGGATTTGAAGCATCCCGAGGACCCTGACTGGAAATTCGAATGAGCTCCGAACACCTTCACGCGGGCGAACCCGCTCACATGATCAACGATCCCAGCGGAAGCGGGGCTCCCTGGCGTCTGCCCTCCCAGCGCAAGGCCGGGATGATCTGCCTGATCCTGACCGAGTCCGCTCTCTTTACGATCTTCGTCGTAGCCTACCTCTTCTATATGGGCCGCAGCTTGAATGGCCCTTATCCGGGCGAGGTTCTGGAATTTCCCTGGCTCGGCAGCATCGCCCTGTTCAGCAGCAGCGCCACGATTTTCCTGGCGGAGGTCATGCTGCGCAAAGGCGTCCGCTTCGGTTTCCTGTTGTGGTGGGGCCTCACCATCGCGCTGGGGGCTTACTTCATCTACTTCACCGCGACGGAGTGGGCGCACCTCATCTCGGTGAAAAATCTCACCATCAGCACGAATGTTTTCGGCTCGACCTTTTATGCCCTGGTCGGTCTCCACCTCAGCCACGTCTTTATCGGACTTCTTCTGCTCAGCACGGTGTGGCTTCTCACCTTTTTTGGCAAGATTCCCAAAGACCACCATGAGCACATCGAAATGGTTTCCTGGTACTGGCATTTCGTGGACGCCATCTGGCTGGTCGTGGTGACCGTTGTTTACATCATCAGCGTGCGTTACTGACATGGCAAACGATCCCGAAAAACTGCCCGCCACCATTGACCTTCCCACGCCCACGGCGTGGCCCATCATCACGGCGTTCGGGCTTCTGCTGCTTTTTGCCGGACTGGTCACGAACCTCGCGGTCTCGGTGGTTGGTTTTCTGGTCGGCCTGAGCGGGGCCATCGGATGGTGCAGGGATGTCTTTCCTCATCCTCAACACGAACCGGTGCCGGTGCAGCCTCCCTCCGAGGGACCGTCCCCGATTCAAAGTGCCAGCCACGCTGTGCAGATTCTTGAATTCGGAAAGATTCCCCACCGGGCCCGCATCCCCATTGAGGTGAATCCGAAAATCGCAGGCGTCTTCGGCGGCCTGGTAGGAGCTGTCGTGATGGCTGTGCTGGCTTGCCTGTGGGGGCTTTGGAAATACGGCAGCATCTGGTATCCGATCAATCTGCTCGCCGCCGCGGGCGTGCCGACCCTGGCCGAGGCCAGCCTGCAAACGTTGCGCGAGTTCAGCCTCTTGGGATTGGTTGTCGGCAGCATTGCCCACATCACGCTCTCGGTCCTGGTGGGTCTGCTTTACACGGTTCTGCTCCCCATGTTGCCCCGCAAATTCGAGTGGCTCTGGGGCGGGATCGTCATTCCTCTCATGTGGACCGGATTGGTTTTTGCCTCGATGCGTTTTGTGAATCCGAAACTGGCCGCCGGGGTGGATTGGTTCTGGTTCGTCGTCTGCCAAGTCGCCTTCGGCGCGGTTTGCGGATTCGTCGTCTTCAAATCCGCCAAAGTCGAAACGATGCAAAGTTGGTCCATCGCGGAAAAACTGGGCGTTGAAGCCCAGCACGAAACGGAGGAGGACAAATGAACCTCAAGGTATTGAGAACGGCCCTCTTCGCCGGATTGGTTGCCTTGCTTCTTCCGGCCTGTGATTGGATGCCCGGCAAGCCGAAGAAAGCCGATGCAGTTGTCGCGCCCTCGGCCGTTACGGATTTCCAGCAACTCTACACCCAGAATTGCCTCGGCTGCCACGGCAGCGGAGGAATTATTTCCGGTTCCATTGCCATGGATGATCAGACTTATCTGGCCCTGGTTCCGCCGGAGAAGTTACGGGAAATCATTGCCGCGGGAGTTCCCGGCACTCTGATGCCGCCGTTTTCCCAGGCCAATGGCGGCCTGCTCACCGACGAACAGATCACCATTCTGGTGCAGGGCATTCTGGCTTGGAAAAAAGCAGACGCGCCGGCCGGTCTCCCGGCCTACAGTGCCCCGCCGGGCAGCGCCGCCGCCGGCGAGCCTCTCTATGCCGCCTATGTCGCGAACCTCCGGCTAAATGCGGATGAGGGCTTGTTTGCCGACGGTTTCCTGGCCAACCCCGCATTCCTTGGTCTCTCCAGCGACCAATACCTGCGCACGCTCGTCATCACCGGCAGAACGGAACTCGGCATCCCCAATTTCCAGACCGCCTTGTCCGGTCAGCCGCTGAGCGATCAGCAGATTTCGGACTTGGTGGCCTGGCTGATTTCCCAGCGAAAAAATGAATTCGGGAAACCCCTTCTGCCTGCGAAACCGTAAGAAAAGACACGCATGAACACGCCCGCTCCCGACGAACCCGAGAAATGCGCCTGCGAGGGCAAGGATAAGGACAAGGCCAGCCGCCGCGACTTTCTGCTCAAGATCGGTTTTGGTCTCAACGCCATTGCCGCCGCGGCCATCGGTATTCCCATCGTCGGCTATGCCCTTTCCAGTTTCGTGCAGAAGTTTCCGCTGAAACGGATTTCCCTCGGGCCGGTCAGTAATTTCCCCGAAGGCACAACCCGCCTGGCCTCGTACGAGAATCCCTACAAGCGGAGTTGGGATGGCGACACCGCCAAGATTCCCTGCTGGGTCCGCCACATTTCGGGCAACGAGTTTCAGGTTTTTGCCATCAACTGCACCCATCTCGGCTGCCCCGTTCGTTGGTTTGACGAGTCGAAACTCTTCATGTGTCCGTGCCATGGCGGGGTGTTTTATGAGGACGGCACCCATGCTTCCGGCCCGCCGCCCCGGCCGCTTTACACCTACGAAAACTTCGTCGAAAACGGCGAACTGTTCGTCAAGGGCGGCATCCTGCCCACCCTGGCCAAGCCCAAAGTATGATCTCGATTTTCCGCAACGTTTGCCTGTGGGTGGATGACCGGCTGCATGTCAGCAAGTTGTTCGCGTCCACCGCCGGCCATCATGTGCCGAAGAGTTCGGGCAGCTGGTTCTACGTCTTCGGCAGCGCGACTTTGTTGTGCTTCATGATCCAGTTGCTCACCGGCACGCTCCTGGCCTTCGTCTACGTGCCCTCGGCCTCGCAGTCATACGATACCCTGATGTATCTGAGCTACGAGCAACCGCTGGGATGGTTCCTGCGCGGCATGCATTTCTGGGGCTCGAATTTTATGGTGGGAATCATGTTCCTGCACATGACCCAGGTTTTCCTTTTCGGTGCCTATAA